>JAITXR010000237.1 GCA_031284665.1 Paludibacter sp. | reverse complement strand
TTATAAATGAGTTTGCAGCAAGCTTTATATGATACGCCGATTTAGTAACAATTTTATCACCTACCGTCAAACCTGCAATAATTTGCAAACTTTCGCCATTTTCCTGACCGAGTGTAACTTCCTGTTTTTTATAGATTTCATCGCCCAATTGAAGATAAACAAAATACAGCCCCTGTTCCTCAACAAGTGCCGAAACAGGAACGGAAATCACATTGTTTTGCGGTACTGACAACAAGTAAACTTCGGCATACGAGCCGGCTGGAATGTCATCGGTATTGTCAAATTCAAATGTGATAGGAATATAGGGCGATTGCCGGTCAGTGGATTTGCCGAACGAAAGCAGGCGACCGTTCAAATCGGCAAGTTTATAAACTCTGTCGCCGTAAGCCGGTTTAAAATTGGCAGAGTTGATATTTTTGAGGCTTTTGAAATAACTTTCAGGAACTTCCGCTCTTAATTGCAAGCGGTTGTTTTGCGAAATTGTGGCTATCGACTGCCCAAGCGAAACGTATTCACCTTGATTGACCAACAAGTTTTTAACATATCCGCTAATTGGCGAAACGACCATCACGCCGCTTGCTGTTACATTTGCCGATTGCGCTTGATAGGCGGTTTTGGCGGTTTCGTAACGTAAACGCACTTGCTCAAATTCTTTGGCTGAAATAATTTTTTCGTTTATAAGGCTTTCGGCACGTTCGTATTCCTTCAAAGCCGCATTGTAACTGATTGCTGCCTTTGTCGCAGGGTCGCCATCCTGCAAATTTTTTGCCGAAATGCTAACAATTGCTTCGCCCGATTTTACAGATGCGCCATCGGTTATTGAACGATTGACAAACGAAACAATTCCGGCAGAAGTGGCTGCAATAGTCGCCTCATCGCCTTGTAGAGTTTGAATTTGCCCGCTTGTTTTAATTACCTGATTGAAGTTTCCGGCATCGATGGTTTCAATTTCCAAACCTACGGCTGCGGCTTGTTCCTTGGTAAATACTATTTTGTCCGAATGATTTTCGTCTGACAACGATTTTTCAGGATTATTATGTTCCTCATTTTCAATATGTTTCGTTTGTCCAGAATTACATCCGGAAACAGTCATCACTATTATGATGAAAAAACTGATTATATATGTTTTCATTTATTTTATTTTTAAAAGATTTTAAAACCCTAACAGAATTTTTTAATTAAATTAGTAAATTTTTTTCTGGATTGCTTCGGAAATACCTATATTGACGTATTTTTGTAATTCGCTCAAAACCAACATATTGTATTTCGTCGTGTCTTCTTGTCTTGTTGCCGTTTTGTTCATATAAAAGAGCGCTTGCGCTTTATAAATAAACAAGAAGACAGAAAGGCAGAAAGGCATTTTTTTATTTACGTAATTTCTTTTTACCCCTATTCGCAATGACGGGAATAACACGTTCAGCCCGTCATTGCGAGGGAAAGTTTACCCCGATGTGTCGAGGCTAACGACACGCCAAACACAATTACAATCACTTTGATAAGACTTTTAGCAGCCATCAAAGAAAATAATGTATTGACCTGATAAATTAGAGCAAATTAAACAAGAAAGCAGGGAGGTGCGCGTAAGCCGTAGAATTGGCTTATTTCCGCTGATTTATAGAATGATAGATATTCACCGAGATTAGGTTTCGGAGCGGAATATGCCACATTATTATAAATTAAAAAATCGGCTAAAAGGGAAAATGCCGGAAAAAGATGTATGTGATTGTGATTGTTACAAGACGAAACTTTGCATTTAGTTTCATTATCGCTTTGCTGGGCAATATAGCCGATTTCGCTAATGCACGAGTTGTGCGCCATTTTATTATCCGAGTGATGACCGGTATGCTCGTCGTTAAGCGCGCGGTCTTGCTCGCAACGCTCCATCACCAAACACGCCATCTCAGAGTGATGATGATGCGGCACAACGGCGATAACCATCAACATAAAAACGGCTACGGATAGAAATGAAATGGAAAGTTTTTGTTTCAAATCACGTGTGTAGGCAGAAAAAGTTAAGCACCCAAATTTTTGCGGTAAAATTCGGATGATATTTTTTGCCTTTATGATACACATTTTTATCACGTTTTATCAATTATTGATATTATAACATTCTGTTTGAGTGATTGTTAGCCTCAACCAAAGACATCTATCTTTCAAAAAACAATGTAAAAGTAATTAATTATTTGGAGATACAAGTCAAAAGTTTGATTTTTTTGAAAAAAACAGTAACTTTGTAAAAATAAATTTTAGCAATGGAAAACAATAAATTGGAAAAAGGCAATTCGGGTTTAGCGGTTGAATATACGAATTTTTTGCAGGAAATCCTTAGCAAAATTCAATCGGCACGCTACGAAATGCTCAAAACCGTGAGCAAACAAACGCTTTTGCTATATTGGGACATTGGCAAGTCGGTAAGCGAAAAAGTGCGAAATGCAGATTGGGGACAATCTGTGGTAGAACAACTTTCAAAAGATTTGCGAACAGAATTTCCGGGCGTGCGCGGTTTTTCGGCGCGTAATATATGGCGAATGAAGAACTTTTATGAGTTTTATTTTGATACTCTAATTCTGCCCCCAGTGGGGGCAGAATTATCAACTAACACAAAATCAATAAGTTATAATTCAGCAGATGCAATTGCAGAATTACAAATTGCAGAATATGAAAAACTGCAGCCGGTGGCTACAGAAATTGAAACAATAACAGAAACAACAAATTCTGCACCCATGGGGGCAGAATTACCAACTAACACAAAATCAACACATTACAATTCTGCCACCGCGGTGGCAGAATTAGAAAAATTGCAGCCACCGGCTGCAGAATTACTGCCCCCATT
>JAITXR010000230.1 GCA_031284665.1 Paludibacter sp. | reverse complement strand
AATGACGTAAATCTAAAACAACCAATGAGATATACAATATTTAATATGTTTAACATTCCGTAGGAATGTATCGCTCGGTAGAAAATGCACCACCCACCTCTGCTCTGCATTCCGTAGGAATGCGACCTTTGCGATGGAAGCATTCCCCGACAAGTCGGGGCAGGCTCTACAGAATGCTGGGAATATGTGTTATCCGTTATTTCTACCGAGCGATAATCCCTAACGGGATTTAAGCCGTAATACATTATTGTTGATTTACAGCAAATTACAAAAATACGTCATTCTAGGAACGAAACAATCCGGAAAAATAAACAATGTGCAATAAATAGAACAAAGAAAAAGACAAAAAACTACTAATCAGGATGTTAATCACTAATCATTTATCACTAATCACTATTTTCTCGTATTTCCTCCATTTAACGTCATAAGTTGTCAGTAAATCAAAATGTATGGCAATTCCTATTGTTTCCCATTTCACATTTCCGCTACAGTTATGTGCTTGAATAACTGCAATTTCGGTCTGCTTATTATTTATTTCAAATTTCTTTTTGACAATAGTTTTGCCGGAGATAAATATTTCGCTAAAAAACTCCTGCGGAATAGATGGGAAAAGTGTGTTAAGACAAAACGCTTTCAAATCCGTATGTGCAATTAAATATATCGCTTTTGGCGTGAAATATGCGATGAAATCGGGATTACCACTGTGCATCCAACCCATAGTTTGCGGATATTTACTAAAAACTTCGATGTATAAATCCCCAAAATCTGTATCGCGAAACTTTTCCGAAACATTAAATTTTCTATCATTCACTGTTACTGTAACATCAATATCGCGATGTTGAAAATTCATATCATGCTCGCTGTCAGTATTATAACGTAAAATTTCGGTCGCATTCAATTCCGTGCGATAAAAATTATCGGCACCGAGAGCAAATTCTCGCTCGTGAAGTAAACTGCGGTCAAAATTGTGAATCATAAAAAAGAGTATGGCAGAGGTTATTTTTTTTCGTATGCGCTAACTATTTGTTGCACAAGTTTATGGCGTACAATATCGCCTTTGTCAAATTCGATGCAAGCAATACCTTTAATATCTTTCAGTTTTGCAAGCGCGTCCACCAATCCTGAATGTTGCGACGGCGGCAGGTCAATTTGAGTAATATCGCCGGTTACAATCATTTTGGCATTAATTCCCATACGGGTCAGGAACATTTTAATTTGCGGTGGCGTAGTGTTTTGCGCTTCGTCGAGAATTACCACCGCATCGCTCAAAGTACGCCCACGCATAAAGGCAAGTGGCGCAATTTGAATTATGCCGTTTTCCATATATTCTTTCAGTTTTGCGGGCGAAATCATATCTTGCAGAGCATCGTAGAGAGGTTGCAAATACGGGTCAATTTTGTCCTTCATATCGCCGGGCAAAAATCCAAGTTTTTCACCCGCCTCCACAGCCGGACGACTGAGAATAATTTTGCGTTTTTCACGATTTTTGAGCGAGCGAACAGCCAAAGCAATAGCCGTATAGGTTTTTCCCGACCCAGCAGGTCCAACGGCAAAAAGTAAGTCATTTGTCTCGTATTCATCGACTAATTTCTGCTGATTTTTCGACCGCGCTTGAATTGATTTCCCGTTTACTCCGTACAATATTAAACCTTCGGTTTTTATTTCGTCGGGTTTTACTCCTTTTTTTATTATTTCAATAATATTGTCTTCGGTGAGCGAATTATTGGCAAGTGCTGTTTGCTCCATTAGCAGTAACTCCTTGATTAACTGCTTAGTAGTATTATCGTCGCCCGAAATTTTAATCACTTCGCCGCGAGCAACAATTTTGAGGCTTGGGTATAAGTTTTTGATTAACTGAATATTACGATTATTTATTCCATAAAAAACCAAAGCGTCGCTATGTGCCGATAGAGTAAAAATTTTTTCGTACATTATTTTCAGTTGAGTTTTACATTATTGCTTTGGATTTCGCGTTCGCAGTAATGACATTTGAGCAAAATGTGGTCATCGTTGTTAATTACTTGAAAATGAGTTGTAACAGGCTGGTTATTAGTAATACATTTTGGATTTACACAACGAACAATTTCGTGAATGTCGTCAGGTAATTTTGGCTGACGTTTTTCCACAACCTGATAATCCTTAATAATATTTATTTTTGCACCCGGAGCAATTAATGCAATTTTGTTAATTTCGTCTTCACGCAAAAATTTATCCGAAATTTTAATAATTCCTTTTGTGCCTAATTGCTTGCTATCCAAATTATTACCGATAAAAATTTGATGCAGCGACGTTTCGAGTTTCAGTATCGAAACGACATTGAAAACCTGTTCGGACGGTAAATGGTCGATAACCGTACCGTTGCAGAGGGCGGCTACTTTTAGTTCTTTTGACATAGTATATTTTTTAATTGCTGTTTTAATTTTCAATTCCCACACATTTTGCCAAAATTGCCTGCCGAATATACAAGCCATTTTGTGCCTGTTGAAAATAATATGCTTTTTCGCTGCTATCAACATCGGGATGAATTTCGCCAACGCGAGGTAGGGGATGCAGTATTCGCAAATTATCTTTGGTGTTGGCAAGCATCGATTTGCGAAGAGTATAAACATCTTTAATTCGTTCATATTCAATCAAATCCAAAAATCTTTCCTTTTGAACTCGTGTAATATAAAGTATATCCGCATCGTCAAAACAACCTTCGAGTTCAGCACTTTCGGTAAATGTTATGTTATTTTTCCGACAAAAAATTTTGTATTCTTCGGGCATTTGCAATTCTTTTGGTGCAATAAAATGAAATGTTGGCGAAAAATGCGACATTGCCATAATCAGCGAATGAACTGTGCGCCCATATTTCAGGTCGCCCACAAGATAAATGTTCAGATTGTCGAGTTTTCCCTGTGTTTTTCGGATTGAATACAGGTCGAGCAGCGTTTGCGACGGATGCTGATTTGCGCCATCTCCGGCATTCACTATTGGCACGCGACTTACTTCGGCGGCATAACGCGCTGCACCTTCGAGGTAATGGCGCATCACAATCACATCGGCATAATTTGCTACCATTTGAATGGTGTCGTGAAGGGTTTCGCCTTTTGTACTACTGCTTGTGGCAGCATCCGAAAAACCTATTACTCTGGCACCCAAACGGTTAGCAGCAGTTTCAAAACTCAAACGGGTGCGGGTGGATGGCTCAAAAAATAAAGTGGCAACAATTTTTCCCGACAAAATTGTTTGATTTGGATTTGCCTCAAAATTGCTTGCGGAGTCGAGAATTTGCAAAATTTCGTCCTTATTATAATCCGAGATTGATACTAAACTGCGGTACGACATATTATTTATTTTTTATTCAATTATGATTTTTCGTTATTTACATTTTCGTTATCGGCGTGGTAAGTAAGTTCCACTTTCTCGATACCTTTGTTTTGCATTTGCAGAATTTTCACGTTATAATCGTCTAATTCAAATTCTTGATTTTCGACCGGAATATCGCCAATTTTATGCATCACATAGCCCGAAAGTGTGTTGTAGTCGCCTTCGTCGGAAAGTGGCAACGCTTTTGGCAACTGTTCGTTTATCTCCTCGAGAGGCTGAATTGCCTCTACAATAAATGTGTTTTCGGCAATTTTTTCCACTATTTTTCCTTCCTCATCTTCTTCGTCTTGAATTTCGCCAACCAACTCTTCCAAAATATCTTCCATAGTAATAATACCATCAGTTCCGCCAAATTCGTCGATTACAACAGCCAAATGTTGCTTTTTTTGTTGAAATATTTTTAATAAATCGGAGATTTTTTTACTTCCGACAACAAAAAATGGCTCGTGCAAAAGCGATTGAATATCAATGTTTTCGTAATTATCTTTGAACTTAAAACATTCGCGCGTAAATTCTTTGGCATAAAATATACCTATAATATTATCAATTGAATCTTTATAAGCAGGAATGCGCGAATATCCGTTTTCGAGAATTTTTTCCACAATTTCGCTTACCGGCTCTTCAATATCGATAGAAAAAATATTATGGCGTGGCACCATAATTTGCTTTGCCGAATGGTCGGTAAAATCAAAAGCATTTTTAATAATTTCGTAATCTTCTTCTTCTATTTCGCCGCCGTCAGCGCTTTGTTTTACAAGCAATTGGAGTTCTTCGCTCGAATGAATATCGTGGTCGGAGGCTGGCGAAATTTTTATTATTCTCAAAAACCAATTCGAAATGGCGTTCATCAACCAAATAAACGGTTTGAAAATGTTGTAAAACCAATTCAAAGGATGCGCTACAAAAAGCGTTGTTTCTTCCGATTTGCGTATTGCAATCGATTTTGGCACAAGTTCACCAAAAATAATATGCATTATCGTAATCAGCAGAAAACTTGCCACCACAGCCACAAAAGTTACAGTGCTATTGCTTGGAGCAAGCCCAAACCAAGCAAATGTATTCACAAAAATCTGATGCAATGCACTTTCGCCCACCCAGCCCAAACCGAGTGAAGCAAGCGTTACACCAAGTTGAGTTGCAGAAAGATAGGCATCCAAGTGTTTAATAATGCCCTCGGCTTTTTGAGCGGTTTTGTTGCCCTCTTCGGCGCGAAGTTGAATCTGGGAATATCGCACTTTGACTATCGAAAATTCGGCTGCAACAAAAAAACCGTTGATTATAACTAATAAAAAAGCAAAAAGTAGTTTGAATAAACTGTCTATGTCCATTTTGAAAATTAATGTTTTTTTTGATAGAAATTTGTTCTAACAAAATTTCTACAAAGATATAAAATTTTTGAGATTGAAAAAAAAATATATATCTTTGTCAAAAAAAAA
>JAITXR010000199.1 GCA_031284665.1 Paludibacter sp. | reverse complement strand
TTATTCTGAAACCAAACTCATAACTACGTTTTTCGATTGCGTATTTTTTCAATACGCCCGGTCCGCAACTGCTGTTGCCAAGTCCAAGCATTACGGCATCGAGCGAAAGCACTACTTCGCTGCGAGGCACTAACTTGTAGGCGTGAGTGGCTTGGGCTAAATCGGCGGCAGTGAAATGTAATGCCGAGCCTGACATTTTGCCAATCGAACAGGTGAATTTCAAGCCTTTACCGGCATTGTCGCTGAGTTTCAACCAACGAATATCTTCTCTGTTGCCAGTCTCTTGCGGATGTGGATATGCTACATATTGACTGCTTACTGTACTTTTGTAAACGCCAACAGGACAAGAAGTTAGCCTGTCAACATAATTTTCGTAAGGTCCGTGTCCGTAATACTCCAAATTTTCCAAATCGCCCACAAGCGACATTACAACACCCAAACGTGGTAATTCTGGCAAATCGCCGGAAGGGGTAAACTCATTCCACACAGCAATTTCGCCAGTTCCCTTTATTTCCCAGACGGATTGATGAGTTATTTTGCCGTTTTTAGTATAATTTTCCGAAACAGATTTGATAATCAGTTGATATTCAGTTTGTTCGATTATTTGAGACGAAATTACAACTCGCCTTATACTGTCTAAAGCATTGTCGCTCCACGCTTTAGCCAACCAATTCCCAAAGCCGCGGTCGTTGTCGGTAGGCGCGCGAAAACCTTGAAACACAGGCGGCGAAACCAACATTTCCTTCCCGCCATATTTCAGCGAAGTGAGAGTGCCTGCTTGATTATTGAAAACTGCCGAAAAATTTTGCCCCTCGACTTCGATAATATTGTCATTTTTAATTACTTGCGAAATTTTAGCGAGACGTTTAGGCGGCGTAAGAGTTTGGATATTTGCTAATTGAATTTGCTCAAAACCAATTTCAAAACCTTTTTTTGCCCAAATATTATCTTTTTTCAAGCAAAAACTTATTCTCAACCACTTTTCGCCTGCCACTGCCGGATACATTTTTGTAATCGGGATTTCCAATTCTTGCTTGCTTTGTGCCGGAATATTAAAATCGCCAATCACGCCTTTATCAATAGTATCACCGTCGCAATTCATTATATACCAGCACATTTCGTATTCGTTGAGATTAATAAAATGATTACGATTAGTGATAAAAACCGAAACTCGTTTATCATTTATGATATTTGGCTCAATTGCGAAAGGTTGATATACTTTTTTCACTTCGTAATACTTTGGCGTAGTTTGTCGGTCGGCAAACACAATACCATTGAAACAGAAGTAATTAAGGTTTGGCTTGTCGCCAAAATCGCCACCGTAAGCCAAAAATTGCTCGCCTTTTTCATTCTTTTTATACAAACCCTGGTCAACCCAATCCCAAATAAAACCGCCTAACATTCGTGGATTTGAATAAATTTCGTCCCAATATTCTTTCAGATTTCCCATCGCATTTCCCATTGCGTGCGCATATTCGCTTGTTAGCACGGGACGAGTGTCGGCAGTATCTTTTGCAATAGTCAAAAGCCGCTCCCAGCGGGCATTTTCGTATCTTTCACGGCTTTCACCTTCGGGAATATTGGGGTTAAGATATTCGTCCTGCGTTCGAGGGTAAAATCTACTGATAACATCCACAGCATCAGGGTCTTTTGGCGACGATTGCGCACCCTCGTAATGAATAAAACGAGTAGGGTCAAATTCCTTGAGCCACGCCGAGCACGCCGCAAAATTTGCGCCGTAACCGCTTTCGTTTCCCAAACTCCACGCAATTATCGAAGGATGATTTTTATCCCGTTCAGCCATTCGGATAGTTCTGTCCAAAAACGCCGGCAGCCATTCGGGTTGGCTCGCAAGTTGCCCGCGCAAGCCGTGTTCCTCAATATCAGCCTCGTCAATCACATATAAACCGTATCGGTCGCAAAGGTCGTACCACGCCGTATTGTTGGGATAATGCGAAGTACGCACGGCATTAATATTTGCCTGTTTCATTAACGTAATATCCTGAACCATACGTTCGTACGAAATTGAGCGAGCAGTGGCGGGGTCGTGTTCGTGGCGATTAACGCCTCGCAAACGAATTGGCTTTCCGTTGACCAAAACTTGCCCTTTACTGATTTCGATACTCCGAAAACCTACATTAGAGGAAATTGTTTCGACTGTATTTCCATTATTATCAACAAGATACAAAAATAATGTGTATAAATTTGGCGTTTCGGCAGTCCAAAGTTTCGGATTTTTTATCTGCGTTTCGAGCCAAGCAAATTTTGGCAAACCACGTTGCGGCGTGCGGTCGTTCAGAATTGTGGAACTATGGTCGGCATTCAGAATTTGTGAAGCGTCAGCACTTATTTTATGGTCAAACAGCGGATTGTTGTCATTATCAAACAGTTGTGCCTCAATTTTCCAACCTGTAAGTTTATTTCCTTTGTACGATTTTATTTCCGGTTTTATTTGTAATGTGGCATTTTGGTAATTATCATCTAAAATTGTGCGAACGGCAAAATCGAAAATTCGCACATTTTCGGTCGAATACAGATAAACATCGCGATGAATGCCACTCGTGCGCCACATATCTTGGTCTTCGAGGTAACTGCCATCGCACCAGCGATATACTTCGACGGCAAGCAAATTTTCGCCTTGTTTCAGAAAATCGCTAATATCAAACTCGGAAGTTTCCATACTGCCCTGACTGTAACCCACTTGCACGCCGTTTATCCAAATATAAAACGCACTTTGCACGCCTGCAAAATGAATAAATATTCGGCGATTTTTCCATTCGGCAGGCACAGTGAAAGTTCGACGATACGAGCCAACGGGATTTCGCTCAACGAACGACGTGTAATTGCTTTTTGGAGTGCCGGTAACGCGCGGCGGGTCAATAGCAAACGGATAGCCGGCACTTACATAAATGGGCGTTCCGTAGCCGTGCATTTCCCAATTCGACGGCACCGGAATTGTAGCCCACGATTTATCGTTAAAAGTAGTTTTGTAAAAATCGAGCGGACGTTTTTCGGGCGACGATACCCAATGAAACTTCCACACGCCATTTAACGAAAGAAAATATGGCGATTTTTCGGCTGCATTATTTACGCCATTTTTTAATGGAATAAAATCGGCACGAGGCATTTCGCGATTAATTTGCAACACTGAAAAATTTTCCCAATCAGGAATTTGTGCTACACTACTTACGAAAAAGCAAATGCAAATGGCTGAAAGTAAATGAGTTTTGTTCATATTGATATTTTTACTAATAATGTATCTATTTTGGAATAATGGGTTAAAAGATATTATTGTTATGCAAAAGTTAAAATGATGGGAAACACAACCGCAGTCCGTCATTGCGAGGGTATTCCCCGAAGCAATCCAGAATTATATTAACAAATTTTGAAGTACAAATCTTCCCATTTAGAATTAAAATCTTCTATTAATTTCAATTTTGCTTTTCTACTTCCTCCTTTAATGCGTTTTTCTTCCTCAATAGCATACTCTATTCGTTGAAAAAAACAATAATAAACCAAGTTATGACAATTGTATTTTGCTGTAAACGACTGCGGATTGGATTTATTTTTATGTTCTTGTATTCGACGAATTAAATCGGCAGTTACTCCTGAGTACAAAGTTCCATTTTTGCAATTTGCCATTATGTAAACATATCCTCCTTTTTCCATTGTTGTCAGTATTTTTGGGGTTTCTCTGGATTGCTTCGTGCCTCGCAATGACGGGCAACACAAGCGCAGTCCGTTGTCCCGAGGTCTCCATATTTATCGTGGAAGCAATCCATAAAATGTTTTATTTCATCACAAACATTTTTTTTTCTTCGTTCGTGTGGTCTGTGTGGTTTGTGATTTTAATTCTTCGTTTTATTTTTCTTTGTTCGCGTTGTCTATGTGGTTTGTGGTTTCAATTCTTCTTTTTTTATCAACCACAAAGTAGAGACGTGGCGTGCCGCGTCTCTACTCTAAATTGTGTAACTTTTTTTACGTAATATTAATTGAATGCTTTTAGCGTACATTCAATAATTAGTTAATCATTTCAAATCCGCAGTATGCCTGTAATGCTTTTGGAATCCTGATGCCGTCAGGTGTTTGGTTGTTTTCGAGCAAGGCGGCAACTATGCGCGGCAGTGCAAGCGCGCTACCATTAAGAGTATGAACAAGTTGTGTTTTTTTGTCGGC
>JAITXR010000177.1 GCA_031284665.1 Paludibacter sp. | reverse complement strand
GCACAAGAGCCAATATCGGTAAGAGTAAAGAATTTTGGGCAAAATGTGGCAACAAATATTCCCGTATCGTTCAAAATTGGCACGCAAGAAGTGGCACGCGAAACTATTACGGGAAGTCTTGCTGCGGAGGTTGATACAGTTTACACGTTTACAACATATTATGGTGATTTTGCGGGTGCAGGCGATTATGCCATTACCGCATCTACTCACCTTGCGAACGATGAAGATATTTCGAATGATGCTACGGCAACCACAGTTCACAGTTATGGAACGTTTGAAATTACGCAATTTCCTTATACCCAAACGTTTGAAAATAGCGATGCTACGCGAGTTTTTTGGAAACAAGAGATTGTATCGTTTTTTGAAGTGCCATTGTATTGGACTTATATGAACGGAACAAGCGCGTGGCCCGGCGTTCAATATATTCCGGCAGCTCACGGTGGTGCGCTCAATGCCGCAGTTACAACATACACCGGAGTTAGTGTGGAGCAAAGTACGCATTCGTACAGGACAAGGCTTGTGTCGCCACGTATTTATCTTAATTCGCTCGAAGCACCGCTTCTAAAATTTTATCACGCCCAGCCAAGTGCTCACGCTCTCGGTTTGGATACGCTCTCGGTTTATTATAAAAATTCGGAAGCCGGCGAATGGCATTTGCTTTACAAAGAAGAGCGAGTTTTAACATCTTGGACAGAAACTGTTTTGGTTTTACCTAATAAAACTAACGATTATTACATTGCTTTTGAATGTTCAACCGGAATTGGTTACGACGTTGCCCTCGACGATATTACTATCGAAAACGCAGCATTAGCCGATGCCAAAATGGTGGAAATACTTACACCACACACCGGAATTGATATGCGTTATGAAGATGTAACTGTGAAAATCCAGAATTTTTCGGCAATTCCGTTAATCAAAATTCCTGTGAAATACGAGGTAAACGGCTTGTGGAAATGTACCGACACAATTTATACTACTCTCAATACTTTTGAGGAATTTGAACATACATTTTCGATTCCCGCCGATTTACGTAATGAGAGAAGTTACGAAATAAGCGCTTATGTTGATTATCCTTCGGATGGCAATCATGGCAACGATACTGTAAAAATTACGATACAAAATTATGTAGGCAAGGCAATAATGGGTCTTGTAAATAATGTAACTACTTGTAGTACTGCTTTTTATGATAACGGAGTAACAGAGAATTACAAACCGGCACCATTAACCGAACGAATGGTTTTTTATCCGGGAGAGGCGGGCAAACGGATAAATGCAAATTTTACGTTGTTCGACCTTTTCCCTCAGGAAATAATGGATGGCTATGTTTTTGAAGGCGACAGTTTAATTGTCTATGATGGCGATACTTCCGACCCTCAACGCCGTCTTGCCGGACTGTCAGGCACTATAACTACAGCGCTCAATTTCCGGTCAACTTCTACAAATGGAGCGTTAACTTTTGTATTCAGAAAACTTTCGGCTAACGGCGTTTCATATACAAAAGCGGGTTGGGTGGCAGATATTACTTGCGTCGAGCCTGTACTCAACGATATTGGAGTAAAAGAAATTGTTACTCCTACAAATCCGCTTCGCGAGGCAAATACTGCTACG
Organism: Paludibacter sp.; assembly: GCA_031284665.1. Classification (GTDB taxonomy): domain Bacteria; phylum Bacteroidota; class Bacteroidia; order Bacteroidales; family Paludibacteraceae; genus JAITXR01. Next base: position 4,590 of record JAITXR010000177.1, on the reverse strand, counting down.
CAAATAAGTGTAAAACTTCAAAATTATGGCGATAACGACTTGACAGGTTTCGATGTAGCATACAAATTAAACAATAATGCCGAAGTTACCCAAACTTACACTCAGACACTTGCTGCCGGAGCGATAGCCGATTTTACATTTACGCAAACATTAGACCTGTCAGCGTTTTCGGAAGATTACAATTTGCAAGTTTATACCAAATTAACAAATGATGCTAATGTGGCAAACGATACGGCAAATAAACGTTATTTCTATCGTCAAAATGTTGAATTACACGGATTTAGAATGTGGGATTTTGCAAATCAACTACAATATGGCGGCAATAATGCGGCGCAGTACAACAACCTGACTTATCGCCACATTTCGTTTGGCTCAAATACTCCAAACACTGTGAGCGCAGCTGTTGCCTACGATTTCCAAACTAATGGAATTATTGTTTCAGGTTGCTACGGCAATGATGTGATTTATGCTTTCACTGTTGATATTCAGTCGCACGAGCCGAAGTATTTTTTGAAACTTGACACTAATTTCAATGTCTTATCACGTACAAATTCTAATAATTTAGACGAGGTAGGGCAACCATATTTCCCCTCCGATTTGACTTACGATTATTCGACAGGCAAACTTTATGGAATTTTTACCAATGTTATTCCCGCATACGAAAGGGTTACACCTTATTTGCTCGACATTGACACCACTACCGGCGTTGCGCAACAAATGGAATTACAATATATAGTGTCGTGTGTGGCGGCAAATACAGCCGGAAATTTATACGGAATAAGCGATAACGGTTATTTTGTTAGCGTTAATAAAAATACGGGTGCTGTAGTGCCAATTTCTGAAACCGGCGTTCCTACGGTAATGGAAATTCAATCAATCGCTTTCGACCATCGCACGGGCAGATTGTTTTGGGCAGTTTCGAGCGGAAGTATCGGAAATCTGTACGAAATAAGTCCGACAGGCGTAATAAGCGACTTTGGAAAAATAAATCAAGGAGCCGAAGTATCAGCACTTTACACTACTTACAATCCTCTTCCGCCGTTAAAAGTTGAAAATCCGCAAAACGACGATTTTACAACTTTGGTTTATCCTTCGCTGACAGATGGAATTGTGTATGTAAAAACAAATTCGGCTGCCGAAATCCGCCTTTGCGACATTACAGGGCGCACTCTCGAAACTCATAACAGCACCGGCAATTACGAACTCAACCTTGCCAGCCGACTACAAGGGGTATATATTGTTGTGGTTGCCTCAGCCGATAAAACCACTGTAACGCGAGTAATTAGGAAATAGTTAGGAAAGATGGAAGTTAGAAGATGGAAGTTGGAAGATGGAAGATGGAAGTTAGAAGATGGAAGATGGAAGATAGAAGATGGAAATTTTGATAAATTCAATTACATAAATTTCCCGTAGGGAATGAATATCAATAGAAACGGACACAATACACAGTTTTTTCCCTGTAAGGGATACACAAATAAACGGATAGACAATCGCTCACTTGCATAAGTCCCGCAGAGGCTTTTACATCATTAGGGCATTATACGGATGGTCATATTATAAACTTAATGTAAATTTTTAATAAACTCAATATAAATAAATTATGAAAAAATTATCAATCACAATTCTGCTGGCATTGCTTATTGCAAGTGCAGCAATGGCAAAACAACCTAAAAATGTAATCATTATGATTGGCGATGGAATGGGCTTAGCGCAAGTTTACACCGCAATGGTTCGTAATGGCAACTCGCTAAATCTTGAACGATGCACATTTACCGGATTTTCGAAAACATATTCGGCTAATAATTACACTACCGACTCGGCTGCAGGTGGCACTGCCATTTCTTGCGGCGTTAAAACCGACAATTATATGATTGGCACGCGCCCCGACTCGTCGTCGGTTGAAAATATTCTCGAACAGGCAGAGCGTAATGGTAAATCTACCGGACTTGTGGTGGCTTGCTCGGTAACTCACGCCACGCCTGCCGCTTTTGTGGCGCATCAACCAAACAGAGGAATGGACGACGAAATTGCAGCCGATTTTCTAAAAAGCAATATTGATGTGTTTATTGGTGGCGGTCGTAAATTTTTTGAGCAACGCAGCGATAAACGTAATTTGACTAACGAATTGAAAGACAAAGGTTTCCAAATTGCATATACGCTCGACGAAGTAAATGCCGTAACAGATGGGAAACTTGCAGGCTTGCTCTACGAAGAACAAAATCCGGATATTACACAGCGTGGAGATATGCTGCCAAATGCCGTAAAAGCCGCTATAAATATTTTGGATAATAACAAAAAAGGATTTTTTATGATGATTGAAGGCTCGCAAATCGATTGGGCTTGCCACGCCAACGATGTGGAACTCGAAACACTCGAAATGCTCGACTTCGACAAAACTATCGGGCTGGTACTCGATTATGCCGCAAAAGATGGTAACACGCTGGTAATCATTACTGCCGACCACGAAACAGGCGGACTTACACTGCCAAAAGGAAATATGGAAGAAGGAACATTTGCCGCAAATTTCAGCACCAAAAGTCATACCGGAACTCCTGTTCCAATCTATGCTTTTGGACCGGGAGCCGAAAATTTTACAGGATTTATGGAAAATTCGAGCATCAAAGCCAAAATCGAAAAAATTGCAAAACTGAAGTGAGTAAAGAGTAAAGATACCATCTTCTATCTTCCATCTTCTATCTTCCAACTTCCATCTTCTAAATAACTTCCAACGCCTCAATAATTGGGTCTGCCATTTCGAGCGTAAATCCACATTGCTCCGATGCAGCGCGACAACCGCCTTTGCATTGTTGCCATTCGGCGCAGGTGGTGCAAAGTTTGGGAATGGAATTTTCCCATAAATCGCTATAGTCGGAAAACAAAATATCGCTTATATGTCGCTCAAAAATATTTCCTGCCATCACCGGCGAATGATTGCACAAGCGAATATTACCGTTAATATCCAATGTAATAGGACGTTGAACTACGTTGAACGAGCAATGCCCGAAACCAATATTCGGATAATCGCGCGGATTGAGCAGGCACACGGGCGAACAAACATTAGACGTGAGGCGCAAACCCAATTCTGTTGATTTGGCGTTGGCAACGGCGAATGCACGGCGCAATTCATCGGCAGTTGCCGACACTTCGAGTGGATTTGCGCAACCTCGCCCGCCAATGTTGTAGCGATTGAGCATTATGCGGCGACAACCCAGAGAGTGAATAAAATCGAGCGTTTCGCCTAAGTGATTGACATTGTGTCGGGTAATAACCACAACCGGCACAACTTGACCGCCCAGACTAAGCACAGTTTTGACAGATGCAAGCGATTTTGCCCAACTGTTGGGGATGCCTGTCATACGATTGTGAATAGCCTCCTGCGCCGAATGGATGGGAAACTCAAACAGCCCAACGCCCATTTTGAGCAGTTGTTTGTGGTCGTTCGTACTGCCTTGCGTGCCGTTGCTGATAATGGTAACTTGCTTGCCCGCCATACGACAAAAAAGTGCTATTTCCACAAAACGCTCGGACATAAACGGCTCGCCACCGGTAAGTGCCACCGATTTTATGTTCGCTTGATTAAAAATTTCTTGCAGCGCATCGCTTGCTTTGCGGTACGAATTGAACGGAGTACGAACAGCACCGTTTATTTTCCAAATATTGTAACAAAACACACAATCCAAATTGCAGCGGTCGGTAGTTTCAAACGCAATATGGGACAAGCCATCTAATTTTTTTGTTGTCATAAGTTTATTTTGGTAGTCTAAAAGTAATTGGAATTGTGTACCAAACTGCAACAATTTCACCGTTTTGCTTACCCGGAGTCCATTTAGGCATCGATTTTATAACACGGACTGCCTCTTCGTCACATTCTTTCTCTAATTTTCTCAAAACTTCTATACGAGAAATTGAGCCATCTTTTTCTACAACAAAGCGACAAGTTACTCTGCCTTGAAATTCTATAGACGAAAGCGGATAATGAATATTTTCACTCAGAAAATCAAGTAATGCATCTTCGCCACCCGGAAATTGTGGCATTTGTTCAACTATTTCATAAACTTTACAAATATCTTTTTCCGGATTTATCTCATTATTGTCAATTATATCAGAAGTTAACAGAGTAATATAACAACTTGTTAAAAAGGAATCCTCTACATTGGCTGTAATTTCTTTCGGCAGTTCTTCATACACATAACAGGAAACTAATGGCTCCGAAAATTCTGTGGTTTGTACATTGACTTTCACACTATCGGTATTGTTATTAAATATTGAATCTGATAGCGCCGATTCTGTGGTAGAATTTTGATTTGGTGCATTTTCCGCTTTCTTTTCTTTTGGTGCACAGGCAGTTACGCCTAATCCTACAATTAGCGTTCCCAACAGCAATTTTGGTTTTACAAACAACATCCAACCGCCCGTTTTGTCAGATAAAAACGAAAACAGCCGAAACAGGAATTTGAAGATATTAAATTTGATTTTTGTTGCCATAAATTATCGTATTTTAAAAGTAATTGGGAGTGTTAATGTTATTTTTTCAGGGCTTGGTATCCATTTGGGCATGGATTTTACCACACGCACTGCTTCATTGTCGCA
>JAITXR010000141.1 GCA_031284665.1 Paludibacter sp. | reverse complement strand
CTGTCGAAAACATTACAAAAAATGCTGATATTCAAACTCGTGTGGAAAACAAAAGCATTTTTATAAATGAAAATTTTGAAAATGCACAACTTTTCGATATTACAGGCAGAAAAATTGCAGATATAGATAACAATCTGCGCTCTGTTACTGTATCTACTTCGGGTATTTATATACTTAAAGTTACACGCGGTAATGAAGTTTATACTGCAAAAGTGGCGGTAAAATAAAAAATTAACGATATTCCCTTGCTCAATACTGTGATTATAAAACTATGTATTGAACGCTAAGTACGCTAAGTTGTGAGGACTCGAAGAAATCGGGAAAGTCTTGCGCTTTGCGTACTTTGCATAATATATTATTCATATAAAACATATAACCACAAACCACACAGACCACGCGAATAAAATAAAAAAAATGTTGGTGCAATTTGTGAGGTTTGCGGTAAAATAAAAACAAACTAATACTAACAAATGAAACACACACTATTTTTCGTACTGCTATCGCTTGTTGTGAGCGCATCTGCCACACAGCGCAGAACTATCGACCTCTCGTCAGCCAATTGGAACATCACGCTTGACCCGCAAGCAGAATGGAAATCCGACAAACTTTTTCTGCCGCCGGTAGATATAAATACTTTGCCTGTAAATTTGCCATCGCAAGGCTGGAACACTGTGTTTCAAAATGCTGATATTAAAGATGTTAAACTGCCTGCCACCATCGAAGAATATCTCTGGGGATGGAATGGCGAAACTGCGGGCGTAACAGGAAATTACGTTGGCGTTTCGTGGTTTACTACCAAAATTGTTGTCCCTGCCGAGTGGAAAAACAAACGAATAATAATGAAGGTAGAAAGCGTTCGATTTAGAGCCGAAATCTTTGTCAATCAACAACTTGCAGGCTACGACCTTGTAAACAGCACGCCGTTTGAAATTGATTTATCAAACTATATCAATGCCGGACAAGAAAACCAAATTGCCTTCCGCATTACCGACCCAAACGGTAATTTTAACTGGAAAGATTCGCAAATTTACACTTGGGGCATTTACGATACCAACCCATCGCACGGTTTTGGCGGCATAAGCGGTAAAGTTACGCTCGAAAGTACCGACGATGTTTTTATCGAAAATATATTTATCAAAAATAGACCCAATCCCAAAGAAATTGAAATTGAATTGACTGCCAAAAATTTATTGAATTTGGTGGCGGAAAATCAAAATTTGTCGTTTGAAATTATTGATTATCAAAGTAATAAAACAATTTTTTCAAAAACAGATAAAATAAAATTTCTTCCACAAGGGAAATCAACATTTACATATAAAATCACAGTTCCGCAGGCAAAACTTTGGAGCGTTGATGAGCCAAATCTTTATTTGCTGAAAGTCCGCTTTGCAAACGATGAACTGACCGAGCGTTTTGGTTTTCGCTGGTTTGAAGTGAAGGACAACAAAGGCGACCGCCAACTTTATCTCAACGGAAAACGCATTGTGCTGCGAAGTGCCATTTCGTGGGGATATTGGCCTGATAACGGCATTGTGCCAAGCGACGAATACGCCCGAAAACAAATTCTTGCCGCCAAACGATTGGGATTAAATATGTTGAGTTTTCACCGCGCCATCGGGCAAACAAATGTAATGGATGCAGCCGACGAACTTGGTTTGCTTATCTGGGAAGAGCCGGGAGGAAATCAATATTCTGCTAACAAGTTTAATTCCAACGATTTACAATCCACATTTTATTTTGCATATCGCAACGAAAAATTAACACGAATGATTGAGCGCGACAGAAATCATCCGAGTTTGATAATTTATAATCTCCACAACGAACGTGGCGCATTTCCGCAAGCCAAAGATTCTGCCGAAATGCAAATGGCGCACCGAATTGACCCCACGCGACAAATTATCTATAATTCGAGCAATGGCGAAAACCCCGAAGGTGAACATAATGCCCGCTTTAAATTGCATTTACTTCCTTATGATACAACGTTTTACGATATTGGCTGGTACGATTGTCATCACGCCGGCGGACCGGGCGTTTATCACGACAAACTATATCAAAGTCCGACCGATTATTTGCGTTTTACAAAAAATAAAGCCGAAATAAATTATTGGGGCGAAGAAGGTGCTATCGGCACTCCGCCACGATTGGAACTTATTCGTAAAGATATTTTAGAAAACAAAAAAACAGCAGGTTGGGAAGCCGCCGATTATTTAGAGTGGTACAATGCTTATGATAACTTCCTGAAAACCAAAGGTTTTGACAAGGCGTTTCCAACAGTCGATGCGCTGACTGTGGCAATGGGAAATGTGGCATATTATTATCAGGGGCGAATTATCGAAAACATTCGCATCAGCAACACGAACGATGGTTATGCCGTGAATGGCTGGGAGGCAATGAAACTCGAAAATCATTCGGGCATTGTGGATAATTACCGCAACCATAAAGGCGACCCAAATTTGATTGCCCGCTATAATGAGCCGCTCGTTCTTTCGGTAAAACTTAACCGCAAGGTTGTTGAAGTTGGCGATACGGTTACTGCCGATATTTATATAATAAACGAAAAAAATCTAAAAGGAAATTTCAAACTGACAATTTCGCAGATAAACGAAAAAAATAAAGTTATTTCGTCCATTAGCAAAAATGTAAAAGTCAGTGGTGGAACAGATTACGGACAATTACTCGTGGCAGGATTACAATTTAAGATAAACAATGCAGGCTATACTAAAATATCAGCGGGCTTAATATCCGGCAAAAAAGCACAAAAGGAAGTTTATCCGGAAGAAGAAATTTATTATCCACAAGGCGATGACCAAGTTTTTGCCGTAAAACCCAATGTAGCAGGCGTTTCAAAAACAATATTAGTTGCCGATACGACAAATGTTTTGCAAAATTTTATGCGGAATTTTGGTTTTGAAGTTACAGATTATCGGCGCGGCATTCCGCAGGGCGAAACGCTGTTGGTTGGTGCATTCGAGCCTCAGCAGTGGGGCAGCAATATGAGCGACATTATAGAATGGGTGCACAAAGGCGGCAAACTTGTGGTGGTGGACAATCCTGTGCGTTGGGCTGAATTTTTTGCCGACAAGGAAGTGCTTGATTATCGCGGGTCGAAAGTTTTAGGCACTTCGTGGTATGGTGGTAACTTTTTTAATCGCGAGCATCCTATTTTTGCCGGTTTGCCTGTAAATACTGCGTTTAATTGGGAATATCAATGTTTTTCGGCATACAATCGGCGGCGCATCGGCTTGCGTGTCGAAAGTGGCGAAACGCTTGTTGGCTGCGTATCCGACCACAAAAAAGAAGTTTATTCGGCGTTGAGTCGCATTCCGGTAGGGCGCGGTGTAATCTACATTACTACGCTCGACATTCCGCAATGCATCAAAACGGTAAACAAAAATTTCGCAATAGATATAGATGGGATGAACGAGTCGATGAATACTTTTAATCAAAGTAACACAAATTCTGCTAATGTAGTTGGTATTCAGTTGCTATTCAATATGCTGAAAGAGTGATTGATATGAAAATGTAACTTGCATTATCAATATACATTGTATTGGCAAATTGGCTATTTAAAAACTATTCGATTGCCATTTTGGGATTAAAATGCGCATAAAGTGCTGCTGCTCTGCGAGTACCGATAAGACTTTGAAGTTCGGCGAGTTCGGCTTTTTTAATTCGCGCCACACTTTTGAAATGTTTCAGAAGGTCAGTTTTTGTCTTTTCGCCAATCCCGTTAATAGTATCAAGTTCCGATTCAATTTGCGATTTGCTGCGTTTTTGTTTATGAAATGTAATCGCAAATCGATGCACTTCGTCCTGCACTGATGCCAAAAACTTAAATAACGTGTCGTTTGGTTTTAGTTGAATTTCTTTCGGTGGAAAGCCAAAAAGCAGTTCATTTGTCCTGTGATGTTCGTTTTTTGCAAGTCCGGCAATTGGGATATTTTTCCCAAGTTGATTTTCCACAACTTGCCGCACAACTTCCATTTGTCCCTTTCCACCGTCGGTTATGATAAGGTCGGGCAAAGGCTGTTCTTCGGCTATCATCCGGCTGTAACGGCGATAGACAACTTCGCGCATCGAGGCATAATCGTCGGGACCATCAACGGTTTTAATATTGTATTTTCGATAATCGCTTTTCGACGGTTTTGCCTTCCTGAAAACCACACAAGCCGCTACAGCGTTAGTTCCTGAGATATTTGAATTATCGAATGCCTCGATAACTATTGGCGGATGCGCTAATCCGAGTTTTTCCTGAATATCTTTCAAAATACGCATACCGCGTTGGTCGGGGTTAAGTTTTTCGGCTTGTTTCAATCGGTCGAGTTTGTATTCTCGCACATTTTGAGCAGCGAGTTCGAGGAGTTTTTTGCGGTCGCCGGAGCGCGGGTCAACGGTTAATTTCAGCGTTTCCATCGGGAAATTTATGGCAAAAGGCAGAATAATTTCGCGCGAGTCGCTACCAAGTCGGTCGCGCAATTCAACGACTGCCATTGCTAAAATATCTTCGCGCAGTTCGTTTAACTGTTTGCGATATTCTACCGTATAACCTTGAACGATAGACCCTCGATGAATACGCAAAATATTTACAAAAGCGGAATTTTCCTCTTCGTCGTAAGCAAAAACATCGGTATTATCCAAAATTGTATTTGTAATAACTGATTTTACCCTGAAATTAACAATTAAATCGTATTTCTCTTTAATTTTTTGCGCCTCTTCAAAACGCAATTCTTCTGCCATACTCTTCATTTGAGTTTGCAAAAATTTCTCGATTTCAGCGGCATTTCCGCGTATTATCTGGCGAATATTTTCAATTTGTAGGGCGTATTGTTCGGCAGTAATTAGGGATTGGCAAATTCCGTCGCACTTGTGAATATGGTATTTCAGACATACTTTGAAACGGTTTTTTGCGATTTTTTCGGCAGTCAACGGTAAATTGCAAGTTCGTATAGCAAAAATATTGTGGATAATTTCGAGCAGCGAATTGATTGTGTATGACGAACTGTAAGGACCATAATATTCTCCTGCCGCTTTTATGATTTTGCGCGTTTTGAACACTCGCGGAAATTCCTCTTTTGTGATGCAAATGCTCGGATATGTTTTGCCATCTTTGAGCATTACGTTATATCGTGGTTGATAGAGTTTTATCAAATTGTTTTCGAGCAACAAAGCATCGGTTTCGCTGGCTACCACAATATATTTTAAGTACGCAATATTTTTCACCAGCACATTTACTTTTTGGTACTCGTGAATTTTACCAAAATATGAATTAACACGTTTTTTGAGGTTTTTTGCCTTTCCAACATATATTATTTCATCTTTGGTATTAAAATATTGGTACACCCCCGGACTTTCGGGCAGAGTACTAAGTTGTAGTTCGAGGTCGCTCATTTAGATTATTTTCAATTTGCTTTTGTAATGCAAAAATACAATTTTCTATTGAACGACAAATGCTTTGCCGTTTTTTTTCAAATTCCATTTGTAAAATAATAAAAAAAACCAAATTGTTATACTGTTGAAAGTTTCTGTTTATCAGATTTTTACACATTGTATTATACGTTATTATTAATCAACAACAGGTCAAAATTAGTTAATTACTTACAATATATAACTAAATTTTTACAAAAATTTCAATCATACAAAAACACTTTCAAAATAATATATTACTTTTGCATTCGGAAAATTATCATTTCACACAAAACAAAGAAAACATCCACTGTATGATTATCAACGAAGAAAAAATTTACTGCGATACTTGCGCCGACCGCAGCATTGTGATTAATTCGGACACCGGTATCTATTATGGAATCAATGGATTAAGTTCCGAAGTTTTCAATTTGCTTGCAGGTGGAACAAGCGTTTCGGCAATTCTTGATGCTTTGAAAAAAATCCCTGAAGTACCTGCGGATATTGAGCAGCGTTTGCAGCATTTTATTGCCGAATTGATAGAAAAGGAAATTTTTATCGAAAGCATAACTGCTGATAATGAGGTTGTTATTAATCCATTGTTGGCGGAAAATGACAATTTTACTTTGTTGATAACCGAATATGCCGATGCCCGTGAAATGCTTTTGGCAGACCCTGTTCACGATATTGATGAGGATTTGGGATGGCAACCAAACCAAATAGAATAAAATATATCAGTGTTATTCATCAAAGCAGCACAATTAATTATTAATTTTTTCTCTTTCAATATATTAATGTTTAAAATTTTGCACTACTTTTGTACTTCACAAAAAAAAACAGAAGATGTTGTAACTCTCTGCTTTATATTAAGTACAATGGCAAAATTTATTTATGATGCTTTCACCCCTCCCAATAAACAACTATAAATCAGCGCCTTACCTATTGGAAAATAGTGAAGATAAAATTAAGTGTTTGCGATTATCCATTATCATCCCTTTTTATAATGTTGAAAAATATATTGCCGAATGTCTCGAAAGTGTTTACCAGCAGGACATTTCCGAAAGCGATTATGAGGTAATCTGTGTAAATGACTGTTCGCCGGATAATAGTCGTCAAATTGTACTTGATTTTCAGCAACATCATAATAATCTGCAACTTATAGAACATTCTGAGAACACAATGCAAGGAGGAGCGCGAAATACCGGACTGCGGGCGGCGCAAGGTGAATATGTGTGGTTTCTGGATTCTGACGATTATATTCAGCCAAATTGCGTGGAGCGACTGCTGAAAATAATTGCCGAAAACGATTTGGATTTTTTGGTTTTCGACTGCGAGGGAGTGGATAATGACCGCAATATAGTCGAAATACTTGGGAATAATATTGATTTTCCAAGCCAAATTTGTAGCGGTATCGAGGTTTTTAAGGATTGCTGCGAAAATCATAAACTCGTAGATTACGCTTGGAAACGAATAGCCCGCCGAAGTTTTTATCTAAACAATAATATATTTTTTACCGAAAAATTTCATAACGAAGAGCATATTCCGGGAATACGCAGTTTTATTTTGGCAAAAAGAATGTTATTTATTCCCGAAAAAATAGTTTTCTATCGCAAACATCTAACTTCCGATACGAAATTGCGCGAAACTATTCAAAAAGGCAATGCTGTAGCAAGTTACTACAAATTATATGTTGACCTTTACAAACTGTATTTTCAGACCAACGATAGCCGGCAAAAATATATATTTCTTTCGCGCATAAATACTTATAAAAGTTATAAGACTGTTAGAAAAATTCATTTGCTTACGTCGGAGCAACGCAGGCAATTTTACAAAAAACTAAAGCAAATCGACGATATTTCGTTTATTTATCCACATTTTAATTGGAAAATAAATATGGCATTACGCAGTCAGTTTTGCATTACAGTTGCTCACTATTTACATACGATATTAGTATTTCCAAAGGTATTAATTGCACATCTACGCAAAAAATAATTATAAAAAATATGCGATTATCCATTATCATCCCTTTTTATAATGTTGAAAAATATATTGCCGAATGTCTCGAAAGTGTTTATCAACAGGACATTCCCGAAAGCGATTACGAGGTAATCTGTGTAAATGACTATTCGCCGGATAATAGTCGTCAAATTGTACTTGATTTTCAGCAACATCATAATAATCTGCAACTTATCGAACATATAACAAATAAAATGCAAGGAGGAGCGCGAAATACCGGTTTGCGGGCGGCGCAAGGTGAATATGTATGGTTTCTGGATTCTGACGATTATATTCAGCCAAATTGCGTGGAGCGACTGCTGAAAATAATTGCTGAAAATGATTTGGATTTTTTGGTTTTCGACTGCGAAGGAGTGGATGATGACCATAATGTAGTCAAAATTTTAGATAATAATATTAATTTCACAAGTGAAATCCGGAATGGCATTGAGGTCTTTGAATTGGATTTCCTCGAAAATCATAAACTCGCCGATTATACTTGGAAACGAATAACCCGCCGAAGGTTTTATCTCAAAAACAATATCTTTTTTATCGAAAATTTTCATAACGAAGATGTTATTCATGGAATACGCAGTTTTATTTTGGCAAAAAGAATGTTATTTATCCCCGAAAAAATTGTCTTTTATCGCAAACATTCAAATTCGGATATGGCTTTACGCGAAAGCACTCAAAAAGGCAATAATATAGCAAGTTACTACAAATTGTATGTTGACCTTTACAAACTTTATTTTAGCACCACTGATAGCCAAGAAAAAGATATATTTCTCTCGCGCATAAATACTTATCAAGGTTATAGAACGTTTAGCGAAATTCATTTGCTTACGTCGGAGCAACGCAGGCAATTTTACAAAAAACTAAAGCAAATCGACGATATTTCGTTTATCTATCCTTATTTTGATTGGAAAATAAATTTTGTATTACGCTGTCGGTTTGGCGTTGCGAGCATTCACTATTTACATACAATATTGATATTTTTGAAAATATTAATTGCGCGGATTGTAAAATGTAGAAATTAAGGATAATTTTAAAATTTGTAATTATCTAATATCTAACAGTCTAACTATCTTTTATTATATATTAATTCTGTAATTTTGTAACAAAAAAATGAAGGACAAAAATAAACAAGAGGCAATAGAAATCTTTTTTGTAGCCACCGGCGATTACGCGCCATTTGTGGCAACTACTGCGTTGTCGATTATTGAAAATACGCGCGAGGTACTAAATTTTCACGTTTTGACCGAGGGTTTTTACGAAAAGGATAAAAAATTATTAACGAATTTTATCGCAGAGCAAACTCGTGAATTTCCGCTGCAAATTGATTTTACAGATGTTTCGGAACATCTGCAAATGTTTTCGGGTGCACAAATCGGCTGGTTTAAGTCCTACATTCCTTATGCTCGCACACTAATACCAACACTTTTTCCCGAAATTAATAAAGCAATTTATATAGACGTGGATATTATTGTTACCTGTGATATAAAGGAAGTTTGGGATATTGATATTGATAAATTTGCTGTGGCTGCCGCGCCCGAAGGAGATGCAGCCGATACTTTAAGAGAACGGGCACGTTTAAATTTACACGAAAATCACCAATATTTTAATAAT
>JAITXR010000047.1 GCA_031284665.1 Paludibacter sp. | reverse complement strand
AATTTGTTTCATAAAATTGCTTTTTACCACGTAATTTTTTCGAGCATAATTTTGCCTGTAAGCACATCTTCCGATTGAGTGTAAATCACTGCCTCATTGGCGTTTTCGGTAATTACTTTTACATAATATCTGCCTTCTTGTTGCGAATTGACTAAAACTTGCTTTTTCCCTATTTTCCCGTTTTCAATTTCACAGACCAAAGTTGTGGTTTTGTCTTCATTTTTGCCGATGTCCCAAAGTTTTTTTACAGGTAAATTTTTGCTAATATCAGCCTTTACGCTTTCGTTATAGATAAGATATAATTTGTCGTCGATATTGAGCACATCATACGACAGCGGTAATTTGTAAGGCGACAGTTCGGATGTGGATTTTACATATTGCGATTTATACAAAATGGCTTGGTCTTGCGCTTGCCCGTCAGCCGAAAAAGTGCTGATAAATACATTTCTATACTGATAATCAACCTTATAGAGTCCGCCGTTTTGATAATATTTTACAAAATAGCGTTCTTCGGCAAACATAGTTACAGAGCCATCCTGATGCTCAAAAACATCTGAAACCACCACATTGTAGGGATAAAACGAATAAACAAGATTTGGTTTTGTGCCTTGCGGAATGATTTTAGAAAAATCGGCACTATTATCGTCGCTAAGTTTTTCCAAACTTTTTCCATCAAAAATATATGAAAAACTTTTGAGCACTTCTTGCTTTTTGCTGCGGTCAAAATAATATCCGCCCACAAACAGATTTCCATTTTTAAGTATTTTTATTGCCACATCTTTGATTTCCGACATCGGTATTATTTCAGAATTAGTTTCGTCGATGCCATCTTCGGTAACTTTTACAAATTCGTATTTGAAATTTATTTTTCTCTTTTTTTCGGTCGAAAAAGAAGTTACCATCAAATACACAATGCCATTGTTGCTCAACGCCAAGTCGGATATTGAAAATGATTCGTTCTTAAATTTTGGCGAAACTTCCTCTTCCCATACAATGTTCGCTTTATTGTCGAACACAAATAATTTGGTAAATTTATATTCTCCTTTTTTTGAAACGATTGACAAGCCAAGTACTTTCTTCGATTTATCGTTCGAAACTGTTACCAGAGGATAGTACTCATCGCCCTTATCCAACTCAATAGTTTTCACTTGTTGTTTTGACAAATGACTACCAGAGCCAATATTCATTTTATAAATTACAATTTCATTTGCCTTTTTATCGTAATCTAAGGTAACAAAACCAACTCCGTCGGGCGATGCAAAATTAAACATAACAAATTCGTTGAATTTTTCGTCCAAAGTCAAGTTTGAACTTTGTTTAAGGTCGCTGTCAATCTTAAATATATCCTTGTTGTTCAGCACAAAATAGTGAAATTCGCCATCAAATCCGGCATACAGGCGCGCACTGAAATAAGAACTGAACAAGCCTCTTTTGCCTGCATTTTCAAGCATTACAGTTTGATTATTAGTGATTTTGAGTTGCGCCGAAAGCATAGTGCTTGCCAGCAAAAGGAGAGAAAGAAAAGTAATTTTTTTCATAATGAATCAATTTATGATATTGTTGAATAATACGATTAGCCGCAACTTGCACTATTTGTCCTGCAAGTGGGCTGTAAAAAATTTAAGTATATTTTTTTATTTTTTCGTTCTAAAAAATTTTGCTCAAACAAATTTCTTAATAGTTGCATTCTGTAGGAATGCTTCGCTCGGTAGAAGCAACAAACAACCACCACAAAAACATTCCGTAGGAATGCTACCAACGTTCAAAGGATGCATTCCTACGGAATGCAGGGTTAGGTCAATCGCAATATTCTACTACCGAGCGATTCATTCCTAATGTAATGAAAAACATAACACAAAAAATTTCAATCAAATACCACATTTTTTACAGCCACCCTGCAGGACTATGGTGTGATATTCATTAAAGACTACGATTAATAGAGTATAGTCCCTGTGGGACTTTTGCGCTTGTTAGGATGCCTTGCGGATAATCATTTAAAAATCTTGATTTTGTTAATTTTTCTCTTGTTCTTCAATTTCTTTAACTTTTTTTGCAACTGCTTTTACTACCGGTTTCACTCCTTTTTCGTATGCCGTAGTTGCAGCCGGAACTACCACTTCTACTACCTTTCCGGCAAATGGCACTACGGCTGCTGTTACCTGTTCAGCCGCAGGAATAACTGTTTGAGCCACTCGGTCGGCAATTGGTGCAACGGCATCTGTGGTTTTTTGAGCAGTAGTTTTCTTCTTTTTGCCCTGTTCAATAATTTTTCGTACTTCGTTAATCAGCGATTCTTCTTCGCCGTTTTTGTATCCGGTACGCGAATGTACAATTTTTCCGTTTCCGTCAACCACAAAACACGCGGGAATAAGATTAACGCCCATCGCACGTTTGAAATCGCCGTTAGGGTCTAACAACACTGTATATTCCCAGCCTTTAGCCTTGACTTCGGGCGCAACTTTAAGCGAATTTTGCGTATCGTCAATCGAAATGGCAATAAGCAATACGCCCGTCTGGTCAACCCAATCGGCATACACTTCGTTAATGGCTTCGAGTTCGCGCAGACAAGGTTTACACCAAGTAGCAAAGAAACTGATAATGAATGGTTTACCATTATTATTCAGATTTTTGGTGTCAATAGTTTTACCGTTAATATTCTTGAGAGTAACAGATGGCAGTTGCGCCGAAAGCATAGTACTTGCCATCAAACAGATTGAAAGAAAAATAATTTTTTTCATAATGAATTGATTTATTTAGTGAAATAAAAACGCAAAAATAGCAATAAAATTTAAAAACAGCACTGTAATTTATTTTTTTTTCGATAAAGGATGATATTTATCAATAGTTTCGCGCAAAAAACTTATATCAATATGTGTATAAAGTTCGGTTGTGGTTATTGATTCGTGCCCAAGTAACTGCTGAATAGCACGAAGATTTGCGCCATTTTCGAGTAGATGAGTGGCAAACGAGTGGCGAAAAGTGTGAGGACTTACGGTTTTGTTGATGCCTGCCAATGCCGTAAGAGTTTTCACAATGTGAAATATCATTGCACGATTAAGATGGCTACCACGGCGATTTAGGAACAAAAAATCTTCATCTCCCTTTTTGATTTGCAACAAATTACGGTCAATCATCCAAAGTTTTATTTGTTTGAGCGACTGCGACGAGAGTGGCACAAGTCGTTGTTTGCTGCCTTTTCCTTCGACAAGCATATATTTTTGTTTCTTGTAAATATTTGATATTTTGAGATTTACAAGTTCCGATACTCGCAAACCTGAGCCGTACAGCGTTTCGATAATGGCACGATTTCGATGTCCTTCGGGTTTTTGCAAGTTGATAGCTGCTACTATTCGGTTAATTTCCTCTAAACTCAAAACATCGGGCAGATGTAATCCGATTTTTGGACTTTCGAGCAATTCTGTAGGGTCTTCGGATATTATGTTTTTGTAAAGCAGGAAGTAATAAAACGATTTTATGCCGGAAACAATTCGTGCTTGCGAACGTGGATGAATGCCGATATTTGCAATTTCAATCAAAAAATCGCGCAAAATTTCGTAAGTTGCTTTTTCGGGAGCGATATGCTTATCTGCAAGATAATCAAGCAGTTTCTGCAAATCTTGTTCATAAGCCATCACCGTATTATCCGCCAGCGACTTTTCAAACTTCAAATATAACAGGTAATTGGTGTCCACAAATTTTAGCGTTAAAATTGTCCTGAAAATGTTAGTTACAAAAGTAGTGAATTAGTTTCAGTAATAATAGCGTATAATTCGCCAAAAATTGATTTTTTTTGCGATTTTGGCGAAATATAGAATATATATTAGGTTTACATCACCTAATCGCTACGCTTCATTGAGGTAAATGAAGAAATTAAAGATTAGTGATAAATGGTAATGTTGTATCGCTGTTTTTTTTATTTATAATCATTCTAAATTACATAGCAATACTATAATTTTTTCAAACTTTTTACAGAGAATCTATATATTTACATAGAATTACTATATTTTTGTTGTTCTGATTTTTCCCAATAAAAGAAAACCAACGAATTTTATTTTATGTATAACTTTGATGAAATTATCGACCGCCACAATACTAATTGTATTAAGATAGAGCGCTGTCAGGAACTTTTTGGTACTCGCGATATTTTGCCTCTTTGGGTGGCGGATATGGATTTTCGCACGCCCGATTTTGTGCTGGATGCAATAAAACAGCGGCTCGAACATCCGATACTTGGCTACACTTTGCCTTCGCCCGATTTTGCAACTGTAACTCGGCAGTGGATTGCGACTCATCACGATTGGAATCTGCGACAAGAATGGCTTGGTTTTGTGCCGGGGATTGTTCCCGGGCTTGCCTTTGCTATTCAAACTTTTACCCACGCAGGCGACGAAGTGATTGTGCAGCCACCGGTGTATTATCCGTTTTTTAATGTGGTAAAAAATAATGGTCGAACGCTGGTTTGCAATCAATTAATAGAAAATGACGGCAAATATGTAATGGATTTTGAGGATTTGGAACAGAAAATCAGCGACAAAACACGCTTGTTGATACTATGTAATCCACACAATCCGGGTGGCAGAGTGTGGAACAGGGACGAACTGCAACGCTTGGCACAAATTTGCGAAAAGCATAATATTTTAGTTGTGTCCGACGAAATTCACGCCGATATGGTATTGCCATCGAGCCGCGACAGGCACACGGTTTTTGCCGATGTTTCGGCTTGGGCTGAGCAAAATACCATAACATTTATGTCGCCCAGCAAAGTGTTTAATATGCCCGGATTGATAAGTTCGTGTTCGATTATTGCAAACGAGCAATTACGATTGCAGTTTCAGCGATTTTTGGAGGCATCGGAAATTCAGGGTGGAAATATTTTTGCCTACCTCGCTGCCGAAGCCGCTTACAATCATGGCGAAACTTGGCGATGCGAAATGCTGAATTATGTACAGAAAAATATTGATTATGTGGCTGATTTCCTGAAAACTAATATACCGCAAATTGTGCCAATGTTGCCTCAAGCCTCGTTTTTACTGTGGTTGGATTGCCGCAAACTTGGTATGGAAAGCGACGAACTGCATCGTTTTTTTGCACTCAAAGCGCATTTAGGGCTAAATAAAGGGACAATATTCGGAGCAGGCGGCGAATATCATTTGCGGCTAAATGTTGCCTGCCCGCAAAGCGTGTTGCAAACAGCAATGCAGCAATTATTGAGTAGTGTGAGGAGTTTGAATGTTTGAATAGTTTGAGCGGTTTGAATGTTTGAGTAGTTTGAAAAGTTACCTAATTAGTAGCTTTTCACTAATCACTAATCACTAATCGTTAATCACTTAATTAGTAGTCTTTTCATTTTACATTCTACATTTTACATTTTACATTATTTTGTCTTTTCATTTTACATTTTACATTTTACATTTTACATTATTTTGTCTTTTTATTTTACAAACAACACGATGATAAACTTTGCAATTGTTGGTTTCGGGCATATCGGGAAACGACATGCTGAAATGATAAACCAAAATCCTA
>JAITXR010000367.1 GCA_031284665.1 Paludibacter sp. | reverse complement strand
AACCCTAACAGAGTTGTAATATTGCGAAAAAGTGCTATTTTTTCACTTCAAATTCGTAATTTCCCGATTGCAATTCGCTGCTCACTTTGCCATCGAGTACTTGTAGTTTTGTTGCGCCTTCTTTTCCTTTTGTGATTGTTACTTTTTTGACATCCGAGACTAACAGGAATAGTGTGGCAGTAGTATTAGCAGGAATATTTACTCGATAAATGTATCCGTTTCGAGTTTTTTCCCAGCCGCTTGTAATTTTGCCGTAAGGAGTTTCAAAATATCCGTTTGCAAATTTTAATGTGCCTGCAATTTTAGGTTGAAGAATAATGTGTTTGTATCCCGGATTGTTTTCATCACGCTGAATACCAAGCGAATGTGAAAACATCCATTCTCCTATTGCACCATACGAATAGTGATTGAACGAGTTCATATCTACCGGTCCAAATCCATTTTCGATAGTATATGAATTCCAGCGTTCCCACATTGTGGTCGCACCTTGCATAACCGGATAAAGCCACGATGGATAGGCGGTTTGCTCAAAAAGAGTATAGGCGGTTTCGTTCTGCAAATTGTCCGAAAGTACTAAATTCAAATACGGCGTACCAATAAATCCGGTAGTGAGTGTGTTGTTGTGTTTTTTAATATTATCAACCAAATGTTTAATAGCAAGTGGCTTATTTCGGGCATCGAACAAATCGAACTGCAAGGGCAACACATACGAAGTTTGAGTGTCAACAGGACGAATTTCGCCCGCTTTTGGCTCCTCATCTGTCGGCAATCTGCGCCGCATAGAAGGCATATATGGGGCAATGGTTACGCCGTCGGCATCCACAAATTTTGCGTTGAACGATTTCTTAATGGCATCGTAGAGTTCAGCGTAATGCCGTTCATCTTGCTGATAACCAAGTCGTTTAGCGATATTTTTCATAATTTGAGCATCGTAAGCATAATAAGCAGTATTGGTAATTGCGGCATTTGTAGGCTCGAGCGCAAGGTGGTCGCCAATAGACGCAGCAGCCGATTGAGTATTGTCGTCGTCGGCACGCAATTCGAGGTAATTCATATATTTTTTCATCGATTCATAATGCTGCGTCAAAATTCCATCGTCGCCAAACTGCTGATAAATTTGCCAAGGCACAATTATTCCCGCCTCCATCCAACCCATCCAGCCGTCCTGCCCTTCGTTTGACGCACCATAAGGCGGTTGTCCCATTGTGGGATAGTAATTGAAATAACTGCCGTTACGATTTTGGTCGTCGCGCATTGTGTAAAGCCAGCGAGTGTAAAATTGGTCAATCTCGGGACTAAAATAAGTTGCCGTACGCGCAAAAACCTGTGCATCGCCTGTCCAGCCGGCACGTTCGTCGCGCTGTGGACAGTCGGTAGGCACTGCCAAAAAGTTACCGCGTTGCCCCCATTGGATATTTTGAAATAAGCGATTAATATTGTTGTCAGAACATTCGTAATTGCTTGTTGCATTGCCTATTGACTCCAAAACAATACCTTTTACCTGTTCAATCGGAAGTGCTTTTTCAAGTCCTGTAACCGAAATATAACGAAAACCGTGACAGGTAAATATCGGCTGATAAGTTTCGCCGGCAGTTTTTCCGCGCATTATATAATTGTCAATCGAAATTGCGCCACGATAATTTTCGGTGTAAACTTGCCCTTTGAGTTTCTTGTAAGTTTCGATTGTGTAAGGCGCAACCGGCTCAACAGGGATAATTTCAGGATAAATCATTTCGCCAAAACGCAGATTTATTATTTGCCCCGCTTTCCCTTTCATATTTTCGAGGCGCGGCACTCCCACAATATTTTGCCCCAAATCATACACAAAAGTGCCTTTTACAGGCTCGCTAACAGATATTGCGGTCAGGGTAATATGATTGCGAATAGGTATGCCCACTTGCGCCTGAATAAGCGTATTAGCAGCCGGACGTTCCATTATTACTGCCGGTTTCCACGCCGAATCGTCGAAACTGCCGGAAGTCCATCCATCCTGCTCTTTACGAGCATCATAATCCTCGCCAAATTGCAGTCCGTTGCGGGTAATGGGACCAAAATCGTAACATTTCCACGAGCGGTCGCTAACAATAATTTCGGATGTTCCATCGCTGTAATTAATAATAATTTTTGATAACAACGACTGTCGGATGCCGTACTCGTCAACAAAACTTGAGGTAAATAAATTAAGGTCGCTAAACCAACCTGTGCCAAGCATAGCGGCAAATCCGTTTTTGCCCTGCGTTACGAGCGACGAAATATCATAACTGCTGTACATTATTCGGTAGCGAAAATCAGTCCAGCCGGGGTTTAGGTAATCGTTGCCCACGCGCTTGCCGTTGATATAAAATTCGTAAGCACCACGAGCCGTAACGTATAAACGTGCTGATTTAATGGCTTTTGTAATTTCAACTGTTTTGCGGAGCATCGGCGCAGATGTCAAACCGTATGGTTGCCAAGTATCGAGTTTGCCGATGCCTGCAATGTCGTGTCGCTCGATTGGGTCAACGTAAAGTGTTGTGCCCCAATTATCTTCCGTTATTTTTATGTTGCTAAAAATTGCTTTTTGCCCTTTCGGCTGATTAAAACCAATGGAATGCAGGCGCGCATAATCGTGAACTCGCTCGCCGTTGGGATATGGATTTATTGTAAAAAGATTTGGATTGTTGCGCGAATTTGCCGCCGGTGGTGTAGTGTTTTTGATACTTACACCGTCAATCGAAGGAGCAAGAAACGACATAAGATGATACCCCGGAGTGGTAACTTTTAATCTTATGTGATGCGTTTTGTGTTTATTGTCAGCGGTAATTATTGCCGAAATATCTTCGGTAAAATCCTGATATTCTCTACCTTCCACAGTATGGCGAATGATAAATTGTGCGGATTTTTCGCCATTGAGATTTATTTCGGTTGCGATGTAGTTTTCCGCATCTTTTGCGCTATAAACAAAAACTGCGCGCTGGCTTGCTGGCGGAATTTCGAGGTCGAAATCAACAATAAAAAATGTGCGATATTTCGACAAAAGCAGTTCCGAAGAGCCAATCCATTCGGCACGACTCCATCCTGCACCCATCAATCCGGTTTCGAACCACGATGGTGCTGATTCTGTTTCCGCGCCCGTTTCGTCCCACACTTGCACTTTCCAAAAATAGCGGGTAGTGGAGCGCAGCACTTTGCCGCAATAACGAATGCCGACTGAAATATCTGACAAGATTTTTCCCGAATCGTAATAATAATCGCCCGACCGGAGTTTTTCCTCCGTATCGGCGAGCACAATACGGTAAGCCGTTTGCGCAGCAGCAATGCGGTCGGCAGTCATTTGCCAACTAAGGCGTGGCTGCGCATCGTCAATTCCAAGAGGAGTTTCGAGATACTCAGTACGAAGATTTACAATAGATGTTGCGGCAAATGAATTAATAAATAACCCAAATACAACTGCGAGAGTGGAAATTGTGTGTTTCATGTTAGATATGGTTTGAAGAGTTTGAGAGGTTTGAGCAGTTTGAATGGTTTGAGAGCAGTTTATAGTTAATAGTGAATAGTTAATAGTTTCCTGATTAGTAGTTTTGTCTTTATTCTTTATTCTTTGTTCTTTGCTCTTTGCTCTGATATTAAGAAGTTAATCACTTTCTACATTCTACATTTCCCAGCAATTCCGCTCCCATTTTTTCAAATTCAGAACGGCGGTTTCGGTCGGCATTTCCTGCTTTGTCAACATATCCGCTAAGCCCTTGACGGACAAGGTCTTGATGTGCCGCCAATACGCAAGCACCTTTAAAGTTTATTTCCAACAGTTTTTCGCTAAGTGGCGTGTTGTGCCGAGCAAAAAGTTCGATTGGCTCCATTGCAGGCGTGTTGTGTTCGCTGCCAAAAGTAACCACAAAACCATAATCGTAAAGGAAAGATGCGTATTTTTCGAGTAATTTCACATCGTTACGGGTAGTAATAAATTCCACAGAATGAAATCCGCGCTCTGTAATTTGCTGCGCCACACGCTCCAAATCGCGTTCAAAATCAGTGTATTCGCCTTTGGCATCATCGGCAAGAAAAGGGTAAGTAGGGATTCCGCCACAAGCAATAATAATTTCTCTCACAGTTTCCATTGGCAAAAATGCTTCGGGAGTTTCGGGCACAAATGCCGCTCCACCGGCTTTTAGCAAATTTGAACGGATTTCATTTTCAACGCCTGCAATATCTTCAATCTGTGATTTTAGTTCTTTACCATCAAAAATATTTTTGAAAAACGCTTTAATACTATCCGCATTATTCTGCAAATTTTCGTAAGCAGCCACTCTCAATGCTTTTGCCAAATGCCTTTCGCGCAACATTCCCATCGTGAATTTTTGTTTTATTTGCTCCAGCGCGAGCGAAAATCCGGCGTTTTTATCTTTTAAAATTTGGTTTAATTTTATCAACATTGCCTCAACTTGCGCGTTACTTTGCTCAACCACAGTGGCAAGCAGCGAAGTGTAAGGCTCGCTAATGGTAAAAGGATGCGACATTGCTTTGCCGCTTAAATAAGTGCGACCGGGGTTTCCGGGGTCGTTTACTCGCAAGCCTGCCTGCTGGTCGGCTCGGTTGAGCGAAATAAATTCTATCCCGAAAAGCGGATACAGACCTCGTTTTGTGCAGCCGTCAGCCCAAGCCGAATAACCTGCCGTAGTATAAAAATCGTTGATACCCACCACTTTAACGTTCTCATTAAGGGCTTTATCCAATGCTTCGTCGATATTTTTGAATGCCGAAAACGAATATGGCGTGTGAAGATGTGCGTTTACTTTCATTGTGTAAAATTATTTTTTGTAGAGAATTAGTGTTTAATTATTTTGATTACAAAACTATAAAATTTTTTTGTAATTTACTCTGACAAAATATAATTATCAGTTCAGAAAAAAAACGACCTGTTAAGATTATAAAATCTTAACAGGTCGAAAATTTAAGAGAATATCGCTATATGCTTATTCTACAACTATTCGTCCATAGAATTGCAAATCGTTACCTGTGGTAATCCGTACCATATAAATTCCACTCATTGGGAATTGTTTGATAGTAAGCGGATAAACATTAGCACGTTCCATATAAACGCGTTGACCAAGTGTATTGAATACTTCGACAATTAAACCTTGACGTTCAATGTTGCTAAAGTCGTAATCAATCTGAACACTTTCCCCACGTTTTACAGGGTTAGGATAGATATTTAAATTACGAGTTACAGGATTGAGCAAGTCGGTTATTACCGAAAGATTAAGAGTTACAACGCTATCGCATCCGGTAA
>JAITXR010000313.1 GCA_031284665.1 Paludibacter sp. | reverse complement strand
TCTTCAGTGTATAAAATATCAATCACAGGACCGGAATCAACAGGGAAATCGCTGTTAACTGAGGCGTTAGCAGCGCATTTCGGCGGAATATCCGTGCCGGAATATGCGCGAGAATATGTTGAGAATTTGGGGCGCGATTATACTTATGACGATGTTTGCACGATAGCCAAAAAGCAAATCGAAGAAATAGAATTTTACGACCAACAGCCCGATTGTCGATTTGTTTTTTTTGATACTGACTTGATAATCACCAAAGTTTGGTTTGAATACTGCTACGGGAAAGTGCCGGAATTTTTAACAAAAGCAATGGAGCGCACTCATTTTGACCTTTTTCTTCTCTGTGCGCCCGATTTGCCTTGGATACCCGACCCTGTGCGCGAAAACGGCAATATTCGCAACCTGCTTTTTGAGCGTTACCGAGCCGAAATTGAACTTACCGGCACTCAATATCATATAGTTACCGGCAGTGGAATTGCAAGATGCCAAAATGCAATTAAAGCAGTAAATACAATTACGAATTGTGAATTACAAATTACGGACACCTCATATCTTGATACTTGATACTAAAATACTTGATACTTGATACTAAAATACCTGATACTAAAACACTTGATACTAAAATACTTAACACAACCAACAATAAAATTTCACAAAACCAAATGAAAACTAAAATCTTACTTCTTTTATTAGCAATCAGCACTTTAATTTCGGCAAACGCCCAGCCGGTAATGGAAACAGGCGGACGAATAATGCCCAACGAATGGATTGACGCCCAAACAGGGCACAAAATTGTAAAACTCACGCGCAAAGATGGCGTAAATATGAGTTTTTACTTTCATAACAATCCGTTTATCGGCAATAAAATGTTATTTGTCGGCGCAACAGAAAAAACATCGGCTGAAACTCCGCGTGGCGTGGAAATCTCAAGTTTTAACGCCGTAAATTTGCAAATGTATCAGGTGGATTTACAGACACTGAAAATAGACCAAATTACAAACGAAAGTCAATCGGTGCGCAGTGAAATTGTTTGTGCCGCAACAAAAGAAATATTTGTCCAGCAGGGCGATAGTGTATTGAGTATCAATACTGTCAGCAAAAAGAAACGTCTGATTTATGTTTTCAAAGCCGGCGAAAAACATTCAATCAACACCGTAAATTGCAACGGCACATTGCTCGCAGGCGTATTTTCAACTGCCGAAGAAGCCGAAATTTTCCGCCTTAATCCTTCAAAAAGTCAGTATTTTAATGCCGTTTACGATGCTAAACTTCCCCGCACTCTCTTTATTATCAATACCAAAACAGGAAAATTAGATAAAATTCATAGCGACAATGCGTGGATAAATCACATTCAATTTTCGACCACAAATCCTAATCTGTTGATGTTTTGCCACGAAGGACCTTGGCACAAAGTGGATAGAATTTGGACTATCGACGTGATGAAACGCGGCAAACCTCACCTTATTCATCGCCGCACTATGGATATGGAAATTGCAGGACACGAATGGTTTGGGGCAAGCGGGAAAAATCTGTATTTCGACCTGCAAAAACCGCGCGGAGCAACATTTTTTGTCGGTAAAGTTGACTTGACAACCTACGAGGAAACCGACTACCAACTCACGCGCGACGAGTGGTCGATTCACTTCACTACCTCGTGGGACGAAAAATTGCTTGCCGGCGATGGCGGAGATTCTACACAAGTGGCAAAAGCCAAAAACGGCAGATGGATTTATCTTTACAACATTGACAAAAATAAATTACTGTCGCAAAAATTAGTAAATATGGAAAACCATAATTACAAATTAGAGCCAAACGTTCATTTTTCGCCCGACAATAAATGGATTATTTTCCGCGCAAATTTCGAAGGGCAAGAAAACGTTTATGCCGTTGAGATTGAGAAACATTACGATTTGGTAAAAGCCGATGCGCCGTTTTTGATGGAGCCGGTTAAAGTTTATCAATTCCCGAATAAAGATTTTAGAATAGATGTTTTTGGTGCTGTTGCCGACAAAAAAACAAAAAATACTCGCCCCATTGCCGATGCTATTGCTGCCTGCAACGCCTTTGGTGGCGGGCGAGTTGTAATTCCGGCAGGCGAATGGTTTACAGGTCAAATTCACTTAATGAGCAACGTAAATCTGCACTTGGAAAAAGGCGCAACGCTTTATTTTTCCGACGACCCGCAGGATTATCTCCCCGCCGTACCCGTGTCGTGGGAAGGAATGGAATGTTACAACTACTCGCCGCTGATTTATGCTTACAACTGTAACAATATCGCAATTACCGGCGAAGGAACTATAAAATCGAAAATGGATTTGTGGACAAAATGGTTTGACCGCCCGCAAGCGCACCTCGATGGGTCAAAATTGCTTTATACTCAAGCGGCAACAGATGTGCCTGTGGAACAGAGAATTATGACTGTTGATGACATTAATATGCGCCCGCACCTTATTCACTTCAATCGCTGTGAAAATATTTTGCTCGACGGTTTCAAAATCCGCGAAAGTCCATTTTGGACAATTCATATTTACCTCTGCAATGGCGGTGTGGCGCGTAATCTCGACGTGTATGCACACGGACATAACAACGATGGAATTGACCTTGAAATGACCCGAAATTTTATAGTCGAAAATTGCAGTTTCGATCAGGGCGACGATGCAGTGGTGATAAAAGCCGGCAGAAATCGCGATGCTTGGCGGCTCAACACTCCTACCGAAAATATTATTATCCGCAACTGTCGAATAATTAAGGGACACACACTTTTGGGTATCGGCAGCGAACTTTCGGGCGGCATTCGCAATGTGTATATGAAAAACTGCTCTGCTGCTGATGTTTACCGTTTTGTGTTTATAAAAACTAATCACCGAAGAGGCGGATTTGTCGAAAATATTTATGCCGAAAATCTATCAGCAGGCAAAACACAACGAGTTTTTGAAATTGATGCGGACGTGCTTTATCAATGGAAAGACCTTGTGCCTACTTACGAAACTCGTTATACTAAAATCGATGCTATATATTTGGATAATATCGCCTGCCAAAGCGCCGATGCAATCTACGAAATAAAGGGCGACGAGCATTTGCCGGTAACAAATATTACACTCAAAAACATTGAAGTGCAATCACTGAAAGATTTCCATAAAAAAACAAGCAATGTGCAAAATGTTACAGAAGAAGGAGTTGTGGCTAAAAATGCACCTAACATCCTGATAATCGGCGATTCAAACGCTGCACTTGCTCATGGTTGGGTGGCACAGTTGGAGCAATTAATGCCGCTCGCAAACATTGTAAACATCTCGCAAAGCGGACGAACAATTGCCTTTGATAATAACGGGCGCGAAGAACTCAACGCTGTGAAAAACATCGGCGAATACTTGGATTTGGCGCAGCAACAAATTGGCAGAGCGCAATTTAACTATATAATTATCAATCTTGGAACAAACGATGCAAAAAAGGATTTTGCGGCTGAACAGGCGGTAATTCCCAATTATTTTAGCGAAATGCTCGACCATATTGTGCTTTTTGCCGACGACAGTGATGTTTTTGCAAAAAAAGGCAAAATATTTTTCCTCACTCCGCCGCCAATGGGAACAAAAAATATAGCCGACAAATACGTGGGTGGAAACAAGCGTCTTGGCAAACTTATTCCGCAACTCGAAAAAATAGCCCGTCAAAAAGGCTTTGCGGTAATCAATATTTTCAAAACATTAAAAAACAGTTTTAGCACCTATGCTCCCGATGGCGTACATATGAATGGCGATGGGCAACGAATTGTAGCAGAGCAAATTGTGGCGGAAATTGGAAAAGGCTCGTAAAATTGACGATGAAAATTGAGAAATTAAGAAATGTAGTAATTTAGGAATTAATTACTACATTTCTTAATTATGTGAATCAAAAATTAAATAGGCAGTCCCGTTAGAGCCTGCCCCGAGGTCTCCGCGACATGAAAATAAATCATATATTGCGTACCTACGGCACGCTAAACGTAATGACAATACTTTTTCTACCAATATGAAGTGCCTAACGGCACAAAAACACAGTAAATTTCAAACTCTTAATTCGCATTATTTGTTTATTTGCACATTCATTCCTTCATTCCTTAATTTCTTCATTCCTAAATTTCTTAATTTCTTAATTGGCACATTGTTTATTGGCACATTGGCACATTGTTTATTAGCAAATCGTTCACCTCACTATTAACATACTATTTTTATCGTTTATTTTTAAAATATACGCTCCGGGTGAATTTGGGGCGAGGATTTGATTTGCGCCATCAATAATATTTTGCTCCCTTATTAGGACTCCAAAAGTATTATAAATTGTGATTTTGCCCAATTTGTTAGTGATGTTGATTGTGAAATATTGATTTGCATTTACAAAAGTGGGATAAGGCGTGTAATCAGTATGCGGAACAGGTGTAATAGGGCAAGTGAAAAGCGTTACCCCATCGTCGATGCGAGTTATGCGGGCGCGATATTGTGCCGTAAAATCGAGCAAAGCTCCATTTAAGCCAACATAAAGATACGAGCCGCTTTCGCCGCCAATTTTCACATTGTTTCTGTACCATTCGTATGCCGAAAAAGTGTAACCGCCGTTATAATTAGCGTTTTGCAGCGCAAGTACATCGTTCCATTTTTGCCTGATAATGGACGATGGATAAAGCACGGCGAAATTAACCCGAAATTCTTTTGTCAAGCCATCGCCTTCAAAAAACAGCCTTACTGTATAATAATCCGGGCGAATATTTGTCGGTAAAGCTATTGTTATCGATTGCCGAGACACGCTCTGTGCGGAAATATCTGTAAAACCTGCCGCAGTTGCTTTTTCGTCAAAAAACGCCGAAACTTTTTCAACATTTGGCTCCACAAGATATTTTATTACAAACTCGTAGTCGTCGCCACAAATTTCGGGTACAGGATAAATCTCTATTTGCAGCCCTTCTTTTACCGTCAAAGTCAGTGTTACTATACTGTCGCAGCCGAGCGAAGTTTGCAGGTTTTGTCTAAAAGTAAAAGTGCCTATTGTTCTTTGTTCCGGCAAATCGAAACCGTGTTTGCTGTACGTATTGCCTTCCCCAATCATATCCGTAAAATTTGTGGCAACCTTCTTATTAACCACCAGCGAGAGTGTTATAATGCTGTCGCAGCCACTTGCGGCTTGCCTGCGAAAAACGTAATCGCCGCTTACAGTCCCAACTTTAAATATGGTATCGTTCCAAGTATAAGGCAGTTCGTTTTGGCAAAGTGTCAACTCTGCGCTTGTGTGCTTTGTTTCGGCAAATTCTAAGTTAATCGACAAAAATTCCTGCCGGTCGGGCGAGATAATGGAGCAGAAAACCTTTTTGCCTGCCGCCGTTACAGTTGCATGTGTAAGCGCCGGAGTTCCAAGCAGAATATAGGTTTCGCGCTCGTAAAAATTAATGTCGAAGTTGGTATTTCCATTTAGATAATTTTGAAATAAATAATTTCGTAAGATATTGAGATTAAAAATTTCCGTTCCGTCTTCTCCCGAATCGCAAATTTTGAAGGGCGGATATTCTTCGATGCACAG
>JAITXR010000298.1 GCA_031284665.1 Paludibacter sp. | reverse complement strand
TTTCTATTAACCGAGCCTGAAATTTTTTATTGTACTAAATAATTACTGTTGCGCTTCTTTTTCAGCGTCTTTAATCATTTGTTCGCTTGCATAAATGTAAACTTCTACGCGGCGATTTTGTTGTTGACCTGCTTTTGTAGAGTTGTCGGCAACCGGAAAGTCTTCGCCTGCACCAAGTACATCGGCAATTTGCGTGGCAGCTACTCCCTGAGTTTTCAAGTAATTAGAAACCGAAGTTGCGCGTTGTTCCGATAAAGTTTTGTTTTTTGCTTTGCTTTGTTCTGCTGTAGAGTTTGCCCAGCCTGCGTTGTCGGTGTAGCCCACAATTTTAATTTCCATTGTGGCATTGTCCTTCATAATGTTTGCAAATTTTGCAAGGGCAGTCTTTGATGTAGCAGTAAGAGTGCTACTTCCGGAGGCAAACAAAATACCTGAATCGAAAGTAACTTTAACGGCTTTCAGGTTGTTGGCATCGGTAACAGTTTCGACTTTTGCGCCTTCGATAGCAGCGGCTTCGGCAGCGGCTTTGTCCATTTTGTTTCCAATAATCGAGCCGGTAGTTGCACCTACTGCGCCGCCAATAGCAGCACCGATAGCAGCACTTTTGCCGTCTTTGCCGATTAATGCACCGAGACCAGCACCAATGGCTGCACCGGCTCCGCCTCCAATAAGACCTCCTGTTAAGGCTTTACAGCCCGAGAGTAGAATTGCTGCACTTACAAAAAGTGCAATAAATGTCATTTTAGTTTTCATTGTAAAAATGTTTTAATTTGAAATTTTGTTGTTAAATAATTAAATAATTATTTCATAATTTTGAAAAAACAAAAGTACGATTTTTTTATTATGATTGTTGTTGTTGCGGTGTTAATAATTACAAACTTTTGCTTTTTGTAATTAATTCAAAATATTCTTTTAAAATTGCTAATGAATAATCGCCTGCGTGTTGAGTAACAAAATTCATTGCCGAGACTGATGCCGATTCGTCGGCAGAGTCCGAAATTACTCGTACAATAATTACCGGAACGCTGTAATCGTCGCATACTTGCGCCACTGCCGCGCCTTCCATTTCGACACATAAGACTGATGGTAAATCGCGCAAAAGAGCATTTCGTGTTTTTTTGTCGGACACAAATTGGTCGCCACTTGCAGCATCGCCTATGTGCATTTGAATATGAGCGATGTTGTGTTCGGCAAGTTTAGTGCGAAATTTTTCGTTGTTTTTCAGGAAGTTATGTACTGCTTTCTGCATCGTTTCGACGTGCACGCTTGGCACTTCAAACGATGTTTTGCCGGTAAGCGGTATTTCAAAACGGCGCATTAGCGGGCGAGCATCCATGTCGTGTTGAAAAAGATGTTGGGCAATTACAATGTCGCCAATGCTCAAATCGGGCGAAATTGCTCCGGCGATTCCTGTAAACACAATTTTTTCAACGCCAAATTCTACAATTAAATTTGTTGCGGTAGTAGCGGCTGCCACTTTTCCCCAGCGCGAAAAAACGGCTACAACTTCCTGTCCGTAGAGTTTCCCCTTGTAGTAAAGCCTGCCGCCACGTTCAATAATTTCTTTGTTGCTTATTGCGGCAATAATTTTATTCATTTCTTCGGGCATTGCGCCCATTAATCCAAGTAGCATATTAATGTTATAATTTTGAAGTTATATTTGTAATTCTCTGATAAAGAGTTGGATGCGAGTAATGGAAAAATACATACGCAGGATGTGGCACAAGATTACTCAACGAGGTTGACGATAATTTTTTTAATGCCGCAATTAACTCATTTCCAAGTGTGTGCGAGGCGGCAAAAGCATCTGCCTGATATTCGTTTCGGCGCGATAAATAATTGCTAAACAGACCTAAAACCGTAGTTACCGGCGCGTATAAAATGCCAAAAGCAATTATGTTAAGTTCAAATGTGGCTCCATAAATTCCGCCCAATGATTGAGCAAGTAAATCGCTTTTGAGAATGATGCCAAGCAGGAAAAACATTAGCAAAGTTTCGGGCAGCGATACCATCAAACTTTGGATAACGTGTTTGTGTTTGTAGTGCCCGATTTCGTGCGCCAAAACTGCTACAATTTCGGCGTTCGACATTGTATCCATCAGCGTGTCGTAAAGCACTATACGTTTTTTGGGACCAAAACCGGTAAAATAAGCATTGGCTTTTGTGGAGCGTTTTGAGCCATCAATAACATAAATATTTTTGAGTTTGAAATTTGCTTTTCCCGCAAAATTTTCGATTGCCGTGCGCAGTTCTCCTTCCGGCAGCGGTGTTTGTTTGTTGAAAAGCGGCACAATAAATTCCGAATAAAACAGGCTCATAAACAAACTGAAAGCCGTAACTGCGCCCCAAGCCAAAAGCCAAAAATAATCGGGCGTAAGGATATATATCCACATTATCAGCGCAATAAGTCCGCCACCAATTAGCGTTGTGAGCAGTAGGGATTTTAATTTGTCAAGAACAAAAATTTTTGGCGTTACTTTATTAAAGCCAAATCGTGTTTCGATTACAAAAATATC
This sequence comes from Paludibacter sp., assembly GCA_031284665.1. Taxonomy (GTDB): domain Bacteria; phylum Bacteroidota; class Bacteroidia; order Bacteroidales; family Paludibacteraceae; genus JAITXR01. The sequence goes on along the minus strand of JAITXR010000298.1, from coordinate 3,618 downwards.
GTATATTTCAAAAGGAATAGTAAGTAAATCGTTGGCAATGAATAATATAGCGAAAAATAATAATGCTTTCACGATTTCGTTGTTGATGTAAGAGGCAAGTAAATTGTCGAGCCAGCCGAAACCGCCTAAAACAAACATTCCGAAAGTCAGTACAAAAGCAAAACTGCTTGTCAACATTCCAAAACTGCTGTTTGTTCGGAAATATTCTTGTTGACGGGCGTATTTGTCGGCATTGTAAATATCTTTCAAAATATCGGGTAAAGCAATTTTTGAGTGGCGAATATTTAGGAACGCCAAAAATCTTTCGAGTAAAAAATCGGCTGAAAGTATAATGATAATTGCTATAAATAATATTGTGGTATTCATTTATTTTAAGATTTTCTTGATTAATTGTTAATTTATTATTTTTCGTGTCTTCTTGTCTTATTGCCTTTCTGTTCATATAAAAGAGCGCTTGCGCTTAATAAATAAACAAGAAGACAGAAAGACAGAAAGACAGAAAGGCATTTTTTTTATTTACGTCATTCCTTTTTATTTAAAATTTTTTTATCCCATACTCGCAATGACGGGAACAACAACAGCAGTCCGTCATTCTTGGTAAACCAAGCGGCAAGCCGATTAGCGAAGGTATTTCCGACGTGTCCCGATTTGTCGTGGAAACAATACAGAAACTATTCAAACCCCTCAAACTTCTCAAATCTCTCAAACTTTCATTCCGTTTTCAAAAATTTCGCATATTCGTTGTTGCTTTGCAAAATTTCCACAGCGCGTTGCAAGGGAGCATTTTCTACATCGTTAATTTGATAAAACTCGTTCATTGTCCAAATATCCGACGCAATGCGGGCTTTTATTTGGCGTTTAATCAATGTTTCGGAAGTTGTAATGTCATTGTCGTCAAACGATATTTTTTCTTCTGTTGCAAGTTCTTTAATCCTGTTAATCAACGAGTTGTCAACTTCAAAATTATTTTTATAACTTTCAAAATTTTTATATTTTGCAGTAATATTATTTCGTTCTTTCTCCATAAATTGCACTATCGTTTTATTCAAAATTCCACGCCCCACTATTGTGCGGAAAAAAGTAGTATAGCGCGTAGTGTCGGCAGGCACAAAAACATCGGGCATAATTCCGCCTCCGCCATAAACTGTGCGCCCTGAAATTAGCGTTTTATATTGCAGCGAGTCGGGAAAATGAATGCTGTCGGCGTGAAAAAATTCTCCGTGTTTGTAGCGTTTTTCGAGGTCTTTTTCGTAATCGCTACTGCCTTTTTCGTATGGTTTTTGGATGCATCGCCCCGACGGAGTATAATATCTGGCTGTGGTAAGGCGCATTTGCGAGCCGTCGCGCAGGTTGATTTGTCCTTGCACTAATCCTTTGCCAAAAGTGCGTCTGCCCACTATCACTGCTCTATCCCAGTCCTGTAATGCTCCGGCAACAATTTCGCTTGCCGATGCCGAATATTCATCAACCAAAACAATTAATTCGCCTTTTTCGAACAGTCCGCTTGCGTTTGCGGCTAAGTTCATTCGCGATTTTTTGCTCCCTTGCGTATAAACTACTAATTTATTTCCATCGAGAAAATGGTCGGCAAGGTCGCGTGCAGCCATCAAATAGCCACCACCATTGCCTTCGAGGCTCAAAATGAGTTTTCGCATCCCTTTTTTCAACAGAGTATTTGCCGCCTCTTCAAATTCGTGAACTGTATTTGCACCAAAATTATTTATATGAATATAGCCTATATTTTTATCAATCATATAATGAGCATCAACGCTGTAAATTGGAATTTTGTCGCGTATTATCTTGAAAATCAGCAATGAAGGATTTCCCTGCCGTTTTACGCTAATTTCAACTTCGCTGCCGCGTTTTCCACGAAGGCGTTTTTGTATGTCGGAACTTTGAAACTTCACACCTGCAATTTCTTCGCTGCCCACCTTAATAATACGGTCGCCCGGCAGTACGCCAACTTTTTCGGCGGGGCAACCGGCAATTGTCTGAATTACCAGCAAAGTATCCTCAAACATCTGAAACTGAATGCCAATGCCGTCAAATTCGCCTTGCAACGGCTCATTTACTTTTGCCACTTCGTCTTTGGGAATGTACGACGAATGAGGGTCAAGACTTTTGAGCATTCCGTTTATTGCATCTTCTACAAGTTTGCGGTCATCGATAGTATCAACATAAGTTTTCGAAATTGCATCAAGCACATCGTAAAGTTTCCGCTGCTGAAGAGGTGAAATTTCCTGCGCAGCGAGCGTGAAAAATATCGAAGAAAAGATAATCAAAAAAAGTTTTTTCATTTTTAAATATTTAATTTTGACATTATTAAATAAGATATTCCAATCTTAAAATTCTTCAGGATTGCTCCATTGACGTATTTTTATAATTCGGTATAAACCAATATATTGGATTTCGTCGTACCTTTTTGTCTTCTTGCCTTACTGTTTATTATCAAAGAGCGCTTGCGCTTAATAAATAAACAAGAAGACAGAAAGGCAGAAAGATGTTTTTTTTTATAAAAGATATTTTTTTTCAATATTCAACATTTTATTTCCGGCGTTAATATCCTGAATATCACATTGTTTTATTTTTGCTATGCGCTGATAAATATTTTCAATCGGCAACAGGCTTTCGTCAGTTTCGACAAATAAATTATCCGTATCTGTAATTTTTACACTTTCGGGATTAAATTTTTCGCCGTACGATAATGCACATCCCGCTTTGAGTAATTGCTCGGCGAGTTGCGGTTTTCCTCTGAAACCGTGAATAATCCATTTTTGGCTTGGACGGATTGATTTCCGGATTTCCAATAATTCGTTAAATCGCCCTACACAATGGATTATCAAAGGCTTCTGCAAATATTCTGCCAAAATTATTTGTTTTTCGAAATATAAAGTTTGCTCTGCCAATCCGACCGTGCTGTTTTTATCCAAACCGCATTCGCCTATGGCAAGCGGATTGTAATTCTCTGCCAATTTTGTGAGTTTATCGAACATTTGTTGCGATAAATCTTCGGGAAAACAGGGATGTAAGCCAACTGAAAAAAAGCCAATAATATTGTTATCTATTATCTTTTCTGCCTGATTTACAGTGAGATTACATACCGTAAAACTTGTGGCAGCCGAAAACTTGTGTGAATGAATATCTGCAAACATTTGGCAAAAATATAAAAAAGCACTGAATTTTTTTGATTTTAGCAAATTAAATTGCATTTTTACAACATAAAACGACATAACGTTAAAATCATTTCTTGTTTCACAATAATATCATTGATAGAATATGAAAAAAGCGGTTATTGTTTTTGTTAATAAAACACTTTTTGAAGATTTGTAATTGGTTACCTGATTTTAGGAAAATATTATATTTGTAAAAATCTATAAGCAAATTATTTGACGAAAATTTTTGGAAAGCCGTAATCAATTTCATTTTATTGTCATAGCGCAACGATTTTGCCAAATGTTCTGCGAGCATTTTTTGATTGCCGAGTCTGTTTTGTGATTTTTGAGGCAGGTTTCGGCATATTCCACTGCGAATATCGGCTTGTTGTTTTCGCTTGCCGTGCGGAAATAATAGAGTGTTAATGAGAATGTAAAAAAGAAAGCGACGTTTTCACGCCGCTTT
>JAITXR010000157.1 GCA_031284665.1 Paludibacter sp. | reverse complement strand
CTACAGCATACAATAGTGCCCTAAAGTATCAAAAAGCCGACTATTTTAAAATTAAAGATATCACTTTGAGTTATAGTTTGCCAAAATCTTGGATTTCAAAAGCATTTATCACTAATGCTACAATCTATGGTTCGCTCAAAAACTACTTTACATTTAGTGCCGTTGGCAGTTACGATTCCGAACGCGGTGGTTCTACTTCTTTCCCACTCGCCAAACAAATGGTTTTTGGTATTAATGTTACATTCTAAAAAATATATATCGTTATGAAAAAATATATTCAAATTTCTTTTTTTGCTACAGTATTATGTAGCGTATTGTTGTTTTCGTCTTGTACCGATTTTCTGACGGAAGACAATAAAGCCGGAGAGACGGCAGACCTTACCTATTCTACAGAATCGGGTATCAGAGGTCTTGTATCATCGTGCTATGCTTTTGCTCGTGGCATTTACGGTAAAGAAGCCGGACTTGGTTTATGTGAAACTGGAACTGACTTATTCTATTTTGGTCAGGACAACAAACAAGTACCATTAAATGACTACACGCTTACTTCGGCAAGTCTTGAAATGGCTACCACAGGTAATCCAAGTCTCGACCATTATTGGGAATTGTTTTACTGCGCCGTAGATGCAGCAAACAATGCTATTAAATTTGTGCCACAAAATAAAGCAATATCAGAAACAACAAAAAATGCATATCTTGGTGAAGCTTACTTTTTGCGTGCATTCTATAATTTTCATCTTGTAAATGTTTGGGGCGATGTACCTTACAACGATGCTCCTATTTCATCGGTAAGCACCGAAGCATATCGTGTACCGGAAGCCACTATTTATGACAATATTCTTGCTGATTTGGCACAAGCGGAAACCTACTTTCAGAGTGGTAACCTCGTTTCCAAATCAGTGGCAAAGGGTAGAGCCTACTATTGGGCAGCGCGCGCACTAAAAGCCCGTGTATTGCTTTATAAGGCTTCGTGGTTAAGAGATACTCCTTCGTATGCACTCGCTGCTGCCGAAGCCGATGCAGTAATCGGAAGTGGAGAATTTTCATTTTACAATAACTATTTCGATGGTTGGGATATGAAAAACGAAGATATTACTACTAATAAAGAAGGTATCTTTGCTGTTACTTATTCCGACAAAATCGGTGCAGCCGACAAAGAAAACGTTATCCCTAAACGATATAAAACAGATGCAAGTGGAGCACCACTTAATTACAATGAAATTATTACCCGTAAAGGTTATAACGGTCAGGGTGGCAGTGTGATGCACATGATGTTTGTTTCGTTGTGGAGCAATGGTTGTACTGATATTAAGGGTGATGTGTTTGTGCGCGTAGTTGATGCCGCTACCGAAACCGTTAAACATACCCAAACAGGAGTTGCTGTACGTGTTGCTGAAAAATACTCACCATACAGTCGTGGTTTTACTCGCTATTTGCCTTCATTGTATTTGTGGGAAACACTTGAAAGTATCCGTGCAACCGACCAACGTCCCGAAGTTACTTTGCTTACTGCTTACACCATAGCACCGGGGTTGGAAGGAAGTTCTACAACTTACCCTTTAATGAAAGATACGGCTATTTATTACAGCCCGCTTGATGGTAATTCTTCGGAAGGACAGGCAAAACAAGCATGGGCAAAAGACCGCTACCGCATTCAGTTTGCTTACAATGGTGATATTCCTGTTTATACATCAGGAAACCCTGCCGTAGCAGTTCCAACGTCGGTAGGTAAACCTATTTCTGATGTGTATGGAAATAATCGCTATGCTGATGCAAAAATTAGTGGAAGAAGTTCATTTCCTGCAATTCAAAAATTTGCTGATAATGTTTACGTTTCTGGGTTTGGTACTTGGGAAACATCGAAACGTGATGCTATCGTACTTCGCTTGGCTGAAATGTATTTGATTAAAGCAGAGGCACAAATCAACGGTGCTCCCGGTGATGCTTTGGCTACTATAAATACCCTGCGCGATGTACGTGCTATTCCGGGTAAAGTTGTAGAAAATAGACGTAACGGAAGCGTTACCATTGATACCATTTTGGAAGAACGTGCTATTGAACTTTGCGGCGAACAACAACGCTGGTTTGACCTTAAACGTACTCATAAACTCGAACAATATGTAAAGGAACGCAATGCACAGGCAAGTCCTAACTTCGATGCATCGATACATTACTTGCGTCCTATCCCACAGGCTCAAATGGATGCTGTAAGCAACAAAAGCAATGCGCCGGCAGAAGGTAAATTCTGGCAAAACCCCGGATACTAATATTTATTGACTAATAATACTTGCAGGGATATAAAATTTTTATATCCCTGCTTTTTTTATTAATTTGTCTTGAACCTTGATTTTAATAAGATTTAGTTTGTAGTTCATAAAGTTATCAAGTTTGGATTGCGGCTGTGTAAATCAAAAAAATACATTTACACTGTTTAATTTGTTTTCGTTGAAATCTATTTCGATTTCTGAAATCTTTTTTGTAATTTTGTCGGGTAGCATATTTTAAGTGTTTTGAGAGTGCAAAACATTAGTTTTTAATATGAATAACGGATATCTTGCCTAAAACACCGCCCTAAGGGCGAAATTTCCATAACCGCAGGTCAAACAAAGTGCGACCTGCGGAAAATGCCAACCATAATTTCTGCCTATAAGGCAGAACAAAACGCTGTTATTCACTACTAAAAAGTCCTGCCTGAAAGGCAGAATATCTGTGCCGATTTCTGCCGTAGAGCTTGTACCGTTCACGGTATCAACGACATACGGTTATGAAAATTTAGCCCTTCGGGCTTTTAGGTACAACGTACGACAATCAAGTTTTTAATTAACAATACTGAAAAACATAAAAAAACCAATGAATATTGCCGAAAATATTAATGAAATCCGAAAACATTTGCCGAGCAAAGTGGAATTAATTTGTGTTTCAAAATTTCAATCCGACGCGGCAATAATGCAGGCTTACAACGCCGGGGAACGACATTTTGGTGAAAGCCGTGTGCAGGAATTATGCGGTAAATATGAGCGTCTGCCAAAGGATATTTGCTGGCATTTTATCGGACATTTGCAAACAAACAAAGTGAAATATATTGTGCCTTTTGTAACTCTTATTCATAGTGTTGACTCTGTTAATTTACTCCACGAAATTGAAAATCAGGCAGCAAAAATCGGCAGAAAAATTAATTGTTTGCTGCAAATTCATATTGCTACGGAGGAAAATAAATTTGGCTTTGCGGTTGACGAATTACCCGCCGTACTTCAACAAAATAATTTTTCCAATCTACACAACGTAAATGTCTGTGGATTAATGGGAATGGCAAGTTTGACAGACAATCAAAAGCAAATTCACGACGAATATAATTGTATTGCCGAACTTTTTACGACTTGCAAACAAGTTTTTTTTGAAAATAAAAATGATTTTACGCAATTATCCTTGGGAATGTCGCACGACTATCAATTAGCGATAGAATCCGGCAGTACGATGGTCAGAATTGGCAGTTCGATTTTTAATAATGATTAATTTATGCGAATAAAAGGTTGAATAGGCAGTCCCGTTAGGGACGTAATATTGGTAGAAACGCAATAATACCAAATACCAGCGTGCCGTAGGTACGTAATATATGTGTTTTTATGTTTATGTTGCGTACCTACGGCACGCCAAACATAATGACAATACTTTTTCTACCAATATGAAGTGCCTAACGGCACAAAGATTGACAAATTAATCATTGATTCACATAAATTACAGCAACGTGCAAATGCGCGAAACATTAATGATTAACTTCCTAATTAGTAGTCTTGTCTTTGCTCTTTATTCTTTACTCTAAAATTTAAACAAAATGAAACACACAATTTTTTCGCTTTCGCTTTCTATATTGCTGATTACAAGCACGCAAGCCCAATTAGTAGATACACGATTAAGTCCGTATTCGCGGCTATATTCGCTTGGTTTGGGCGATGTGAATTTTACGGATGGTTTTTGGGCTGAACGTTTCAAAATTTACAGTCAAACCACTGTCCCTGAATTACTTAAAACATATATGGATAAGGATGTTTCGCATTCGTTCGAGAATTTTCGCATTGCTGCCGGTTTGGCGGAAGGAAAACATTCGGGTCCGGTGTTCCACGACGGCGATATGTACAAAACGCTCGAAAGTGCAGCAAGTATGTATGCTATCAGCAAAGATAAAAATCTCGATAAATTGATGGATGAAATAATATCGGTAATTGTAACAGCGCAACGCCCTGATGGCTACATACATACACCGGTTTTAATACAAGAAAAGGCAAAGCACGATAACGAAAATGAAATTTCGGAGCGATTGAATTTCGAATCCTATAATTTGGGGCATTTAATGACTGCGGCTTGCGTACATTTCCGAGCCACAGGTAAAAAATCGTTACTCGAAGTTGCTGTAAAAGCGAGCGATTTTTTGTGTCGTTACTACCAAAATACTACGCCCGCTCAGGCTCGAAACGCCATTTGTCCCTCGCATTATATGGGTTTGATAGAAATGTATCGCACCACACAAGATGCTAAATATCTGACACTTGCCGAAAAATTGATAAATATTCGCGGATTAATGGAAAACGGCACTGACGATAATCAAGACCGTGTGCCTTTTCGCGAGCAGACAAAGGCTATGGGACACGCCGTTCGGGCAAATTATCTTTATGCCGGAGTTGCCGATTTGTTTGCCGAAACAGGTGATTCGTCGCTGCTGCGCCCGTTAAACCTGATTTGGGAAAATATGACGCAAACAAAAATGTACGTAACAGGTGCTTGTGGGGCTTTGTACGACGGAGTTTCGCCCGATGGAGTGTCGTATCAACCGCTCGAAATTCAGAAAACGCATCAGGCTTATGGGCGCGATTTTCAATTGCCAAACAAAACTGCGCACAACGAAACTTGTGCAAATATCGGTAATTTGCTGTGGAATTGGAGAATGTTTTTGCTTACCGGCGAAGTGAAATACTTTGATATAGTGGAACTTACGCTTTATAACAGCATTCTTTCGGGCATTAGTTTGGATGGACACGACTTTTGCTACACAAATCCGCTTGCTGTGGCGGCTGATTTTCCGTATAAATTACGCTGGTCGGGTGGGCGATTGCCGTACATTGCGCTCTCAAACTGCTGTCCGCCAAATACTACGCGCACGCTCGCCGAAGTGCAAAATTATGCTTACAGTCTTTCCGAAAATTCGCTGTGGGTTAATATTTATGGTAGTAATACGCTGAAAACCAAAACTAAAGATGGCAAAGAAATTGAAATTAAACAAACGAGCAATTATCCTTGGGATGGAATTTGTAGCTTTGAAATTGAAAAAATGCCAAAAAGCGAATATTCTCTTCGCCTTCGCATTCCAACTTGGAGTAGTAATGTGAAAATTTTGGTAAATAATCTGCCTTTTACCGAAGAAATTATTGCAGGTAACTATCTGGAAATAAAGAATAAATGGAAAAAAGGAGATAAAATTACGCTCGAAATTCCACTTACCGCAACTCTTCTCGAAAGCAATCCTTTGGTTGAAGAAACTCGCAATCAGGTGGTGGTAAAACGAGGTCCGATTGTGTATTGTCTCGAAAGTGCCGACGTGGTCAACCAAAGTATTTTTGGTATTACTCTTCCTGCTGATATTCAATTAGTTCCGGTTGCGACAACAATTAATAATTCTCAAATTGTATGTTTGGAAGGAAGGGCAAAAGCGAGTGCCGAAAATTCGTGGAATAACTTGCTTTACAGGCAATTAACGCCTGCCGACAAAAGTGTTTCGTTTCGCTTGATTCCTTATTTTGCGTGGGGTAATCGTTCTGCGAACGAAATGACGGTGTGGATGAATTTAAGCAGATAAAATTTATATGTCGCTTTGCGTTATCGTGAGTTGAACTAACTCTGCGCCTTCCGGAGATATATAGACATATTTAAGGTCAATTCCTTGAGCCAAAATGCCGGTTATTGATTGGTTAACTCGAATACTAATCAATAAAGCGGCTTTTAGAATTTCAGGGTCGGTAGAATATAGATTTTCTTCCTCAACTTGGTATTGATATGCCAAAACCGAATCGCCTTGCGCATAAATATCTGTCAAAATAATATTATCTACTTCACTTACAACTACCGGAAGTTGAGGCTTTAGTGAATTAATAATTCGTTCGATGAGTATTGCCTTTTCGCTGCGATTTTCCTTTGTCTGTATGATGTCGTAAGCAGCAAGTTCGTCAGCCGAGATATTGATTTGAAATTGTTTACCATCATTTAAAGTAAATTCATAAAGCAAATCGGATTTTACGTCTTTGATTAAGTTAAAAGTATTTTCTTGACTGCGCAATGCATCTATCATTGAGGTTTTCATTGCCGAAATTGCCATTTCCAAATAAACCGAATCCATTGTTTCGAATATAGGGTCAGTAATTAAGCAGTTGAGTTTTATTACATTATGGTCTAATGCTTCTGCATTTTGAACAGTTACTCCATTGCTGCTTATAGGTAAGTCTTTATTTATAGAAATTACCAATGCTTTGGTTTTCACATTGTTGCATGCTCCAAAAGCAATAATTATTGTTAATATGCAGGCGTAAAATCGAATTTGTTTTAGATTTTTCATAATTTTGTGTTGTTTAATATTTGAATAAACAAAAGTAATAATAATTATTAAAAAAAAAATAATTTGCAAAAAAATATTAATTTAGCGCTTGAAATACTCTAACAGAGTTTAAAACCTTGTGAGATGGGGTGTAAAAAATTTAAGGTTAATTAAAAAAATATTCGTTCCGAAACTTCCCGTAGGGAATACATATCAATAGAAACAGGATACAAAACAACAACTATTCCCGTAGGGGATTCACAATATAAGAATATGACAGATTAATAGAAACGCATTTACCAGATTGAATAAAGTGAAACCTCTACGAGGTTTTGTGTGTGGCGTGGCATCTCATTTTCTATTGATATGAAAGTCCTAACGGACTATAAAAAATTAGAACGTAAAAATTTAAAGCAATAACCACATTTTTTTACAACCCACCTGTGAGTATTAAAACAAAATTAATTTGTGAACTTTTAATCAATTCTATATAATGAAAATTACTCTTATTCAAGAATCTATCGAATTTGCCGACAAAACAGCAAATCTTGCCAAATTTAAAAAACATTTTGAGCAACTTTTGGGCAAAAGCGATTTGGTAGTATTGCCCGAAATGTTTTCGACCGGATTTTGCACCAACAGCCCTGAATTAGCCGAAGATATGAATGGGCAAACCGTTGATTTTCTGAAATATTGGGCAGCAAAAGGAAATTTTGCCATAGCAGGCAGTTTTATTGCAACAGAAAACAATCTGCTTTTCA
>JAITXR010000086.1 GCA_031284665.1 Paludibacter sp. | reverse complement strand
GATTATTGAATGTTAGATTATTAGATTTTGTAAATAATTCAGAAATTCATTCGGATAGAAACGCCTGTTGGTTTGCTTTTTGCTAATTCTTGTGCTTCTAAAAAAACATTTCTTCCGGCAAGGTCGATTGCTGATGCAATTTGAAACGACAAGGCTATATTGTTTTTCGACGCAATAACTAAAGCATAGGCTATATTTTTGATATTTCCACCGGCAAGTGCTTGCGCTTCCATTTGTTCGATTGATACATCTTGAATATCAGCCTTCTGTATCATTATTGCGCAATCTACTATTTCTATAATTGGTGATTTGCGAATTTTCATCATCAACATCTTAAAAAGCGGAATTTTCAATCCCACAACACGAGCATTTATCCAAATTATTATTGAAAACAAATGCATAAAGGTGAATATTGAAATTATTACTACTATTAATATTAAAGTTCCATTGTTTGTCATATTCCTCAGGTGCAATGTTAATTTTTCTGTCTGTTTTTTGTCTAAATTCTTTCCACTAACACATTTGTGCTGAATACTTTGACTATTCTGACTTCGGTGTTTTCGTCAATAAAATCGTCGTTGGTTTTGGCTTCTATTGTTTTATCTCCGATTTTGATTTTTCCCATTGGAGCAAGTCGCGAAACTGTTATTGCCTTGTCGCCCGGATTGATTATGATGTCGGCAAGCGGGTCATTTTTGGCATCAATGCTTGTTTTGAGCGACATTTTTTCTAAAATTCTTAACCGAAGAAACAGCCATATTGCAAGTACAGATAATATCAGTCCGCTCACAAGCACTATATGCCCTGCGGTAGAGCCAAGTTTGGTGTATGCCAGCACAATTGCCGCTCCCATAAAAATTGTTGCAGCAATTCCGGCAAACGATATTCCTGGAATCAAAAATAATTCGATTAGAAATAGCAAAACGCCGATAATCAGTAGGATTATTACAATAGTGAGCATCATATTTATTTGTTTTTCAGGTCAAGTTCGGGATGTATTTTGATATATTCTTCCACCGCATCGTATCCGTACTGATATATAAGGTCGTAGTGCGCAAAACTAAATTCGTGAAATGTCGAAATTGCCGGTATATCAATTATATGGTCGCAAAGTGCGCGTCCGGCTTTTGCATTGTTGTGTTCCGCAAGACGGATGGCAAACAAAAATGCGTTAAGGGTATTGTTAAGTTCATCTTCTTTCGGTAAATAAGGCACAACGTCGATTCCGATTATCAGATTGCAATTTTCGGTAAGTGGTTGCACCGGCATATTATTCAACAAACCGCCGTCGCAGTAATAATTATCTCTTATTTTAATGTTTTCGAAAATACCGGGGATGCTTGCCGAAGCCGCCACCCACAAATCGAGCGAATCGCCTGACGAAATTATTTCGTAATTACCTGTTAATAAATTAGTAACGCTAATATATAAAGGCATTTTCAGCCCTTCGAACGAATTTGACGGAACGTGTTCGCGCAGGACTTTTCGAAGTGCATTATGATTTGAAATTCCCGATTTTCTCCAAAGCGGAGCAGAGATAATATTCAAAATTTTTGTAGTTTTATACATTTTTTCCTGTTGGATAATTGCAAGAATTTGCGCCGGTGTGTATCCGGATGCTACCATACTTCCCACAATTGAGCCCATCGATGCGCCCGAAATTTCGTCGGGGAAAATGCCGTAGTCGTTCAATGCCTGTATTGCTCCGATATGCGCAAAGCCTAAGGCGCCTCCTCCGCTGAAACATACGCCTATACGCAGGCTGTCGCTTGTATTTTGTGATTTTATTGAAGCAAATAATGACATAGAAAATAGCAGTATAAAAGTTATTACGGATTTCATAAATTTATCGTGTGTTGAAACAAAAAAATATTTTTGCAACAAACATACAAAAAATTTTATTAAAACAAGATAAATGACCAAAATTTAACTATTTAAATCAATAAAAAAAAATATTTTCTATGTTGGCAAGAATTTTTTTTTATTTTTAAGTTAATATAAGAATTTTTTATTTACTTTGTACATCTATTTTTCAAACATTTATACACAATTACTTATGAAACGTTTATACACCCTTGTTTTTGCTGTAATAGTATGCTTTACTGCCAATGCAGTATGGCTCGAAAATTATCCTGTTGATGTAACTCAGCCGGATGGTACTGTGCTGCACTTGTTTGCTACCGGCGACGAATATCATCACCGCATTCACGATGCTGCCGGTTATACTCTTGTGCGCCATCCGCAGACCGGCTGGGTAATGTATGCCGAGTTGCAAAACGACTCGTTAGTGGCATCTAATATCCGCTACGGGCAAGCACTTCCGCGCTCAATAGTTCTTACTCCAAATCTCGATGTATCGAAACAAAAACGTATAGAAGCATACAATCGTTGGTGGCAAAATGCGCGAACTGACGACTCCGAAAGCGAAACGCCCGCTCGGCAGCGTGCACCCGGACAGCAAGCCGCACCCGCTCCTACTGTCCTACGTCAGGGATTGCTGAATAATATTGTGATTTACATTAAGTTTCAGGGCGAAGCCGGTTTTACTAAAAATCAATCTTATTTTGATAATATTTACAACAATACTACCACCGGCGCATCGCTGGCAAGTTATTACCGCGATATTTCAAGCAATAGATTCAATATTTCTTCAACTTTTTATCCAAAAATAACTTCGGGAACAACAATATTGTACTATACCGACCAATATCCGCGCGGGTATTATCAACCGTATAATGCAACAACTAATCCTAATGGCTATGGAGAAGGGCGAACTCCGTCTGAGTCCGAAAGAGAACAAACTATGGTTATGAATGCATCAACATACGTTCAAGCACAGGTGGAAGCAGCGTTTA
>JAITXR010000012.1 GCA_031284665.1 Paludibacter sp. | reverse complement strand
TTCGGAAACGTAACAGGTTTAATTTCTACGTTTTTATTAATAAATATTTTAGTTTTAATAAAAAAGTCATTATATTTGCCAAAAATTATTTAGTGGTTAATTAACCATTAATCATTAACCATTAATCAATTAATTATGACTTTCTCAAATCTCACAGCCATTTCGCCTATCGATGGGCGATACAGAAACAAAACAGAACAACTCGCCACGTATTTTTCGGAATTTGCCATTATTCGCTATCGAGTTATGGTAGAAGTTGAATATTTTATTGCTTTGACCGAAATTCCGTTGCCGCAGTTGAAAAATGTGCCAAACGATACTTTTGCTTTGTTACGCCTGATTTATCAAAAATTCGATTTGGCAAGTGCCGAGCGCATTAAGGAAATCGAAAATACAACAAATCACGATGTTAAGGCGGTTGAATATTTCCTTAAAGAAAAATTTGAAGAACTTAATTTGTCGGCGTATCGCGAGTTTATCCATTTCGGACTTACTTCGCAGGATATTAACAACACTTCGTTTCCGCTTGCCGTGCGACATTCGCTTGCCGACGTTTATTTTCCGCAAATAGATACTTTGCTGAAGAAAATTGAGCATCTTGCCGAAACTTGGCGCGATGTATCGCTGCTGGCACGCACTCACGGTCAGCCCGCATCGCCTACGCGGCTGGGCAAGGAAATAATGGTGTTTGCCTATCGCTTGCGAAAACAGTACGAAGTGCTGAAAAATATCCCTGTTACTGCAAAATTTGGCGGGGCTACGGGTAATTACAACGCCCATCAGGTGGCATATCCGGCAATCGACTGGAAAAAATTTGGCGACCGCTTTGTGTCTGAAAAACTCGGGTTGCAACGCGAACAGTTTACAACTCAAATCTCGAATTACGACTCGCTTGCCGCGCTGCTCGATGCCGCAAAACGGATAAATACAATTCTTACCGATTTCTGCCGCGATATTTGGCAATATATTTCGATGGATTATTTCAAGCAGAAAATAAAAGAAGGCGAAATTGGCTCCTCGGCAATGCCTCACAAGGTAAATCCAATAGATTTTGAAAATGCCGAAGGAAATCTTGCTGTGGCGAATGCTCTGTACGAGTTTCTATCGGCAAAATTACCAATCTCGCGCCTGCAACGCGACCTGACTGACAGCACAGTGTTGCGAAATATTGGTGTTCCGTTTGCCCACTCGCTCATTGCGTTTCAGAGCATCCTGAAAGGTTTGGATAAATTGCTGCTCAACGAAACCACCATTTATCGCGACCTCGACAACACTTGGGCTGTGGTGGCTGAGGCAATTCAAACAATATTGCGCCGCGAAGGATACCCAAATCCATACGAAGCACTCAAAGCACTTACCCGCACAAATGCCACTGTTACCGAGCAATCGATACGTGAATTTATCGACACTCTGCAAATTGACCGCAGCGTAAAAGAAGAACTAAAACGAATAACACCTCGAAATTACACGGGAGTTTAAGCTAATGATTAACGGTTAATGGTTAATGGTTAATGAAAAACTACTGATTAGGAACTGTTTCGTTTTCTTTTTTTCTTTGTCTGAACTTTGATTTTAATATGATTTTGGTAATTAATATGATTAAGAAACGGATTGAATTTTTGGGTATCATTCTTCATTAACCATTTATCATTAACCATTTATCACTATTCTTTGTGCCTTAGTGTTCACAAAATGCATTTTTCTTTTGTCTGAATCCGGATTTGCAGGATTAAATGATTTTCAGGATAAGAGTCGGACTGCGGCTGTGTGTCCCGTCATTCTTGGCAAGCCAAGCGGCAAGCCGATTAGCGAGGGAAAGTTTACCCCGATATGTCGGGGAAGCAATCCAGAAAGAAAAGCACGCAGATGACACAGATTATCAAGATTTTCGCAGATTTTTTTTCATTAATCATTGTATTTCAACCTCATTTTCACCTAATTTTCTTTACAAAACAAGCTCAGTAGCAAGTAGAGTTTTCCTATCACAACCTCATTACCTCATTTGCAACATTCTTTAAGGTGCAACCCGCTACGGGGTTGGGATATAGGGTTGTCCGTTTTATCCGTAAGCTAAAGCATACGGTTAATAAAATATAGTCCCTGCGGGATTTGGTCGGTAACAAACGTTCATCACCTTAATCATTCGTTCTTTACATCCCCGCCTCCCCTAACCCCTCCAAAGTAAGGGGATAGACCGCGTAATAGGGGTTGTAGGGTTTTGGGGTGGTTTGTTTGTTGTCTAAACTATGATTTTTAATCATATTAAAATCATAGTTCAGACAAATGAAATGTCGGTAAAAAAATGTAATTTTGCAATCTGTTATAAATAAATGCACAAACTAAATAAAAATGGAAAATAAATCTCTTGCTTGCCGTCAGGTGTTTACCGAAACCCTTTTGAAATTGGCGCGAAACGATAAAAACATTGTAGCCGTAACCACTGATGCGCGTGGCTCGGTAACTCTCGATAATTTTGCAAATGAACTGCCTGCTCAGTTTGTCGAATGTGGCATTGCCGAACAAAATGCGGTTGGCATCTCTGCCGGACTTGCTCATGGCGGGAAGAAAGTTTTTGTCTGCGGTCCTGCCTGTTTTTACGCAGCCCGAAGTTTGGAGCAGGTAAAGGTGGATTTGGCTTATTGCCGCAGCAATGTCAAAATATTGGGTGTCAGTGGCGGAGTGGCTTACGGCGCGCTCGGAGCAACTCACCATTCGCTGCACGATGTGGCGGTGATGCGCACTTTCCCCGGAATGAACGTTGTGCTGCCTGCCGATGCGCGTCAAACGCAAAAACTTGTGGAATTGCTGGTCGATAACGCCGAGCCTTTTTATATTCGCGTGGGCAGGGCAGCTGTGCCGGATGTTTATCCCGATTGCGATTTTGAGTTTGCACTTGGCAAAGCAAATACGCTACTTGACGGCAACGACCTTACGCTAATTGCCACCGGCGAAACTGTGTATCACGCTTTGCAGGCTGGCAAAATGCTGAAAGAACAAGGTGTTTCGGCGCGAGTGCTCGATATGTCGTGCCTCAAACCGGTTGATACCGACGCCATTATGCGAGCCGCAAACGAAACCGGCAAAATTATTACAATCGAGGAACATAGTAAATTCGGCGGTTTGGGCGCAATAGTTACTGAAATTTTATCGGAAAATCCTGTTCCGGTGCGCATTATCGGCATCCCCGACGAAGATGTGGTGCACGGAACATCAAAAGAAATTTTTGCGCATTATGGACTTGATGCGCAAGGAATTTTCAAAGCAGCAGTGAACTTTTTAAAGTAAAATGTAGAAATTGACAAAGCTACTAATTAAAATCAACAACAACGTATTGCGGTTTTCAATCCCGTTAGGGATTGTCGCGTAGTTTATCCCGACGTGTCGGGAGTAGAAATAATGAGCAACATCATACCCAGCATTCCGTAAGAGTGCATCCTTTCCATTGGTAGCATTCCCCGACTTGTCGGTGCAGGCTCTAACGGAATGTTGCATTTGTATTAATTGTTGGTTTTTTTCGTGTCTTTCTGTCTTCGTGCCGTCGTGTTCAAAAAATGTCTTTTTCTTTTTTTTGGATAATTTGGGCGTGTTGAGGGTGCTGCACGCAACCTACTCTCCACGCTCAGTTCTCCACTATCCACTAACTAATTTCTGGATTGCTTTGGGGAATACCCTCGCAATGACGGGCTTTGGCTGTGTGTCCCGTCATTGCGAGGGAAAGTTTACCCCGACGTGTCTGGTAAGCAATCCAGAAAAAATTTATTAATTTAGGTGAAACATTAAGTTATCAAAAAAATTAAAAATGTTTAATCTCGCTTATAAAACGTAAATTTACATCGCAAATTCTAAATGCTTTTGTATCTTTGCCTTTCGTAAGAAAATTTTCGGATG
>JAITXR010000007.1 GCA_031284665.1 Paludibacter sp. | reverse complement strand
CAAAATATTAAATTTAATATTTTACCGCACACCGGTGAATTTACAGGCGACCTTGTATTTAGTATTAAAATTACAAATAGTGGGAGTGTAAATGCAGGTAGTTCTATTCTCGCTTATGTAACGATCCTCGATCTTGACCACCCGTTGTCTTTCATTTTAGGTGAATTTAATGCTACTGCTACCAGTTATTTTAACGGTTCACAATCGTGGGCAGTTACTTTGTCCAAAGATGTTACCGATACAAAGAAAGTGTGGATAACCAATTTGGTTACAGGCGGATCAAGTGCATCGTCACCCGTTTATGGTATTGTGAACGATGAAAAAACAGAGTTGAAAATACCTGTGGGACAAGTAATCGCACTATCATCAACATACGATGTATTCTTAGAAGGATACTATGGACCGGATGGAGAAGTGGGTATTCCGGATGGAGAATCAATCACCGGAAAAATAGATCCTAATGGAACGATTCACATTCAGGATGAGTTTGGTAGTCATGCTTACACTAAAGGAACTACTTCATCTGACGGTTGGTATAATATATTCCAGGCAAATGGCGTATTTATTAAAAAATAAATTTGATAAACAACAATTTAATTTTAAGAAGACATGAAAAAATATTTTATATATCTTACAGTTTGCGCGGCAATATTTGCCGCCGGCTGTACTGAATTTGAGGATGAAAAACAACTGACTTTGCCCGATGCATCGGCAGTTGAAATATCCGACATTGTTGCCGAAGAAGCAGGCGACAGTATTACGTTTAAGGTAGCATCCAACGAGGGTACGGGATATTACTCGTGGGTGGTAGTGGCATCAGAAGTAGCTGACTCGACTATAGCTGCCGATCATATTCTTAAAAAACTCGTAGCAGGAGTAGCAAGCGGTATCGCCAATTATACTGCCACGCCTGATACCATTGTGGGTGTAGGTAAATTGACACCTTTTACGGTATATCAGATTTATGCTGTTGCTGCAAGTGCCGATGGTATTGTTAGCCGCGTGAAAATCGCTGATATTCGTACACTTGATGACGGTAGCAAACCCACGCCACAAAGCTATGCTCTGGCTGACACTATTGTTACGCTTACTTTCCACGAACCACTGCGACTGGGAACCGGTAGAGTTTTCGTTTCATATTTTGCTAAAAATACCCTTTCGGGCAGCAAACCTTTGGTTGTAGCTGCAGGTAAGGAAGTGTATAATCCGCAAAATGTTGTAATTCCCACATCTGCCCTGTCGGTAAGTGGTAAAGCTTTGGTAATTAAACTTTCTGCTCCGCCTGCCGGCGCTTATGCCAGCATCACTTACGAAGCCGGTGCAGTAACCGATTTGGAAGGTAACTTATCGAGTGCATACTCCAACAAAGCCGATACGCTGGTAAGCGGTGCGCCTTCTCGTGGTATCACAGTGCATCTTGCCAACAAAGCGTGGGCATTGCACGGCGAATTTGAGGATGACCCCGAGACCGTGCAAACTTTTGCAGAATGGGATGATTTGTTAATTCCTGCTATCCCCGATAAAGGCATTGCGGTGTCTAAAAAAATAGCAACTATAACTCCAACTGTAACTTACCGCGAATCCGGTAAAGCTACCACGATAGATGTAGATGCTTCCTCATGGGGTCTGTTGCAAGGTGCTCCGGTATTTTTGTTGCCCGAAGAACCTGCACGTGGAGCTGTTGTTGATCTTGCTGTTCCTGCCGGCGCTTACGAAGATGTGTATGGCAATACAAGTAAAGCTTTGACTGTGGAAGGTAATTATCTTTACAGTTACGGATATACCTTGGCTGATATCGCAGGAACATGGCAACTGAATGGAATCAATGGAACCACCGGAGCGGCAACTGCGCCGGAAACCGTGATTATTGCTGATGATGCAACAAGCCAAGATCCGAAAGCCGTACTTATCAAAAATTTAGGGAAATTTATTACCGGATTAAATTCGGAAATAAAAGCTACATTTGATCCTGTAGCAGGTACTCTGACTGTTCCTGATTGGCAACCTTTAGCTGTCAATTATGTATATTCAGCTTCCATTACTGCCGATGTCCTCTTTTCTACCTATGATACGGATGAAATCGTATTTGCAGTGACTTCTTCCGGTAAGATAACTTCTTCCGATGCTGTATGGGGATACTATTTGGCTAAGGGAAACACTTACTATGGAGCGCTTAGGTGGTATGCCACATCATCTACCTGGACTCGTACTTCTACCGCTACCTCAGCCCCTGCTGCAGCCCCTGCCGCAGCGGAAGTGAAAGCAATATCTTCTGCAAACGAAGATTTGCCTTTACTGCCAGGTGGTCGTAAATCCAACAAGTAATAATTGCGAAGCAATTGTTAAATATATCAAGAGAGCATTCTTTTTGGGAGTGCTCTCTTGAGTATTTTTTCAGAATACATAAAATTTAAAAATATGATCCGGAAAATTCTTTTTTGTTTCATCGCTTTATGTGGTGCTACAATAACTATGGCACAAGAAGTTACCACAATGTGGCCTTATATTTATTCAGATTTTCAAAGTGGCACGGTCTATTTCAAAGATCAACAGACACTGGTGGCGCCCGTAAACGTGCACCTGCTCAAAAGCGCCTTGCACTATTTGGAAAATGATCAGATAAAAGAAGCCAAATCGTCGGATATTGTGCTTGTACAAGTCGGATACGATCGTTACTATATGCGTAACAGCCAGTTGATGCGTGTTGTGGTTGGCGATAGTGTTGGCTTTGTGGCTGAACTGGTTACAGCCGATTTTAATGCACTCACGGAAAGTGGCGGCGCTTATGGCTCGTCTTCCAACGTGCAGGCAACCCGCAAACTTTCTTCTATGGAAATTGGCGGCGTAAGTATTACCAATCATATTGAATTGAAAAACCGGAAGGATGGCGGTGCAATGCTTCCACTTGCTAAAAAATATTACATTGTAACAGAAGACCAAGTTTATTCTGCCAACAAGAAAGAATTTGAGTCGCAACTGCCCACTGAAAAACGGGACGCTTTTAAACAATTTATCAAGCAACATAAAATAAAATGGAATCAACCTGATTCGCTGATCACATTGTTGGAATTTTTGAAAGGCTGATAAAATATTGGTTACAATATGAAGTAAAAAATATGAAATGTCATTATTTAACAATCATTGCATTGTTGTTTTGCCTTTTTGCTACGAATGCTCAAAATGAGTATCGCGAATGGGAGACTGTGCCAAGTGAATATGTAAATTTTGATATTAGTAAGTATTTTACACCGGATATTGTGCGGAATCAAATGGCTATTGATTTTAATCTGAATTCAGATTATTCACATAAAAATTCAGATTATGAAGCATATACATATCGTGGAACTTCTACTGATTACAATTTTGTTGGCAATATAGCCTCAAACTTTTCACGTTATGTCAACACACGTAAAAAAATAACTGATTTTATAATCAATTTGTCATGGGACAAGAATTATACCTCTCATAAATATACAGAAATTTCTCCAAGCAATAACAAAGATAGAGCCAATATTATTTCGGCTGATAATTATGTTTTAGGTCTAAAATACGCTACCAAAAGGTATTTTCCAAATTTGTTTTTTTTGATTTATGATGTATCCGGAAATGTATCTTCCGGTTTCACACAGAATACAACAAAAGAACAAGCATTCGAAAAGAATCAAAAACTAAATAAATTTGTCTTTAATTTTACACCGAGCTTAGGCATCGGTTATGGCCGGATGGAAAATGTTGAAGATGCACGACAAGCCGTTTATATTGCCAATGCATTGTCAAAAAAACACATACTGGCTCGAAATTTATCCAATGAAGAACTCTTGGAGTTATCGCAACAAATTTCTACGATTAAAAACAAGCGTTTTTTGGATGCTCGTCTGCATTTGACAGACGAAATTTCAACGGTAGATTCGTTTTTTGTAAAAAAAGACTTGTTGAGTAATGCCGGCGCTGCTTATTTTACAACTTTGTATGATATGTGGCAATATGGCGCTTTGTTTTCCCGTAAAGCAGGCTATGAAATATCTTTTATAACGCATCCTCGTTATACTTACCAATATTTACACAATATTCCTGAGTTGGAAGGAGTTGTTAATAACTTGAACCAGACTATTTTAGAAAACGGTTTGGTTTTCAATTACGAAAAACCTGTCAAATTAAATTGGCAGCATTCCGTGGAGGTTGGAGGCTTTGCCAATAATAGTAAATATTTATCGGCATGGACAAGCTATTCTTTGGGTTATTACCCAAATACACGAACAAATATTCAAGCAAAGGTTTGGCAACAAATAAGAAATCAGGTAGATAAATATAGTGATTATTCAAATTATATGGCTGGGCTTAATGTGAGTGTGAATTATTATTTTTCACCTTATCTCAAAATTGCAGGTAGTTGTAATCTTGATTATGAACATTATTGGAACAAAAACAATGGGGCACAAAATGTCGATAACAATTATCTTAACACCTATACCATTCAATTGATTTATTCTATTTTTTAAAAATGCAGATATGAAAAACATAGATAAAATGATGATTAAGAAAAAATTATTTTTATTTGCAACTTTACTTCTTTTCGCCGCTTGTGCGGACGATATTGTACAGCGCGAAAACGAGGTGGTTGAACTTGTCGGTCAGATGGAAGAGCCACAGTATGAACAAGGCTACGTCCGCATTTTGGTTTCGGGCGATTTATCCGTCAAAATGGAAACGGCTGCTCAAACCGGTAACCGCCTGACAAAAGCCTTGGCAGCCGATGAGGTTGTTTCGGAAGTGAAAATACGATCCATACAGCGCACCTTCCCGGATGCCGGACGGTTTGAAGCGCGTAGCCGCAAAGCCGGACTGCATTTGTGGTATGATGTGGAATTTGATAGTCAAATACCGATTGCCGAAGCCGGACAAAATTTGTTGCGTGTTCAGGGAATCAAAAAAGTAGAATACCGACCGGTAGTCGCCAAATATTGGGACGATCGTGTGTTGGAATATGCCAACAATGTGGCTCGCAGTATTGCCCAACCGGCGGCTGCCATGCCTTTCAACGATCCGCGATTACCTGACCAGTGGCATTATCAGAACGATGGTTCTCTGGGAGACAAATATCGTGCAGGCGCCGATGTCAATGTGTTTAGCGCATGGAACTATACTACCGGAGCGCCGGACGTTGTGGTTGCCGTGATTGATGGCGGAATTGACTATACCCATGAGGATATTGCCGCCAATATGTGGATCAATTTGAAAGAACAAAACGGTACGTCTTCGGTTGATGATGACAATAACGGTTACAAAGATGATATTTACGGTTACAATTTTGTATCTGACATCGGGAAATTAGTTCCGCACAATCATGGTACACATGTAGCAGGCACCATTGCCGCAGTAAACAACAACGGAAAAGGCGTTTGCGGTATTGCAGGCGGCAACGGACAAAGCAATGCTGGAGTACGTCTGATGTCGTGCCAGATTTTTGTAAACGATGATGATCCTTATGCTAATAGCGCCGGACGTAAAGGCGC
>JAITXR010000402.1 GCA_031284665.1 Paludibacter sp. | reverse complement strand
CGCTCAATGCCCATTCCAAAGGCATAACCAGAATAAATTGTAGAGTCAATTCCGCAGTTTTCCAGCACATTTGGATCTACCATTCCACAGCCGAGAATTTCGACCCAACCGGTATGTTTGCAAAACGGACAACCCTTACCGCCACAGATATTACACGAAATATCCATCTCGGCACTTGGCTCGGTAAATGGGAAATACGAAGGTCGCAGCCGAATATCAGTGCCTTCGCCAAACATCTCCTTTGCAAAATAAAGCAAGGCTTGTTTCAGGTCGGCAAACGATACATTTTTATCAATATACAATCCTTCGACTTGATGGAAAAAGCAGTGAGCACGATACGAAATTGCCTCATTACGATACACACGACCGGGGAAAATCATACGTATAGGCGGTTTTTGCTGTGTCATTACTCTTGTTTGGACACTCGATGTGTGTGTGCGCAACAAAACATCAGGCTCTTTTTCGATAAAAAAAGTATCCTGCATATCGCGTGCCGGATGTTCGGGTGGGAAATTTAATGCCCCAAAAACGTGCCAATCGTCTTCAATTTCAAGACCTTCGGCAACAGTAAACCCAATGCGCGAAAAAATATCAACAATAGCATTTCGGGTAAGCGATAATGGATGCCGAGTGCCAAGCGCAACAGGCGCGGCAGTGCGCGAAAGGTCGATGGCTTGGCTCCGCTCGGCAGTCGCGAGGCTGTCCTTCAATGCATTAATTTTTTCCTGCACAGTGTTTTTCAGCACATTAAGCAACTGACCTGTCTCGCGTTTTTCCTCAGGAGGTACATTGCGAAAGTCATCAAAAAGAGCGGAAACAAGCCCTTTTTTTGAAAGATATTTTATTCTCAATTGCTCTACATCCTGCTCGGTAGAGGCTATTAACGTTTTAACTTCGGCAAGTAATTGGTCAATACGATTTCTCATTTTGCTATTTTCGGTTATTTTTTTTGAGCAACAAAATTACACAATAATTTTTCTTTACTAATAATTATTTACAATTTTTTTTTATCTTTGTAAGTTGTCTAATTAAAATAACGCTATGAAACCTCAATCTATTCTTGACTTTTTGACCGAACTCAAAACCAACAACAACCGAGAGTGGTTTAATCAACGTAAGGAACATTACGATAGTTTGCGAAAATATTTCGAAAGCCTATCGTCCGAACTTATTGAACGTATTGCGGAGTTTGACGCTGATATTAAAGGCGTTACGGCAAAGGAATGTGTATTTCGCATTTATCGCGACATCCGTTTTTCGCACGACAAAACTCCGTATAAAACTCATTTTGGAGTTTATATTGCCGCCCGTGGTGGCAGGAAAAGCGAGCGTGGCGGCTATTATCTGCATCTTGACCCCGACGGTTGCTTGGCTGCCACAGGAGTTTGGTGTCCCACTCCGTCAATTCTGAAAGCATTGCGACAAAGTGTTTTCGACAATATTGATGAGTTGAATGAAATTTGCAATACTGCTGATTTCAAAAAGTATAATTTCTCATTTGCCGAGGATGGCAAACTGAAAACTGTTCCCGCAGGATTTCCGAAAGACTTCCCGCAAGCCGATTTTCTCAAATATAAACATTATATTGTTGAAAAAAATTTAGATGCTGAACTGCTAAATGCACCAGATTTTACAAATAAAATTATTGAAATTTTTCGCGCTGCATATCCGCTTAATAAATTTTTAAACTATACGATAGACGAAATTAATGGTTAACGATTAACGATTAGTGGTTAATCAGGGTACACGGTAAACGGTACACGGAAAGACTACTAATTAATGGACGAAAGGGCGAAGGCACGAAAAAAAACTACTAATTTGGTAACTATTCAAACTACTCAAACATTCAAACACTCAAACTCTTCAAACTATAAAACAATGATACTCGATACTTTACAAAACAGTCGCAACTACACATCGTTGCACCCACTTTTCGGCAAGGCTTTTGATTTTTTGCTCACTAACGATTTGGCGGCATTGCCACTCGGAAAAACCGAACTCGACGGTAAAAATTTATACGCCACCGTAATGGAAGTTGCGGGCAAAACCGAAGAAATTGCTCGAATGGAAACTCACGACCAATACATTGATATTCAAGTGCCAATTTCGGCGACCGAATCAATGGGCTACACTCCAACTGCTCATTTACAGCAAGTTACCGAAAAGTATAATGCCGAAAAAGATATTACTTTTTTTGCTGATAAAGCGGAAAGTATGCTAAATGTTAAGCCACTCGAAATGGCGATTTTCTTCCCTGCCGATGGACATCAACCCTGTATTGGCAATGGAATAATTAAAAAAATAGTTATCAAAGTTAAAACTCTCTAAAAAACCCAAATTATGTTGCCAATTATTGCTTCAGACCCTCTGCTTACTCCTTACGAAGGGGCTATTCAAGGACGATACGACTATTATATTCAAACTGAAAAAAAATTAACCGAATCGTCGGCAACTTTATCCGATTTTGCTACCGGATACCTGTATTTTGGTCTGCATAAGCATAACAATGGCTGGGTGTTTCGCGAATGGGCACCCAACGCAACAGCAATTTATCTTATTGGCGATTTTAATGATTGGCAAAAACATCCTGATTATCAACTTCATCGCATTCAAAACGGGAATTGGGAAATTTCGCTGCCAAATTTTGCCATTTCGCATTTGCAATATTACAAACTGCTTGTGGAATGGGAAGGTGGCAGCGGCGAGCGAATACCGGCTTGGACACGGCGTGTGGTGCAGGACGACACGACAAAAATTTTCAGTGCGCAAGTGTGGCAACCACTCAATCAGTACGTTTTTCGCACTCGCGATTTTGTGCCTTCAACCGACCCGCTACTGATTTACGAATGTCATATAGGAATGTCGAGCAGCAGCGAAAAAGTATCGTCGTACGATGAATTTCGCATCAATATTTTGCCCCGCATTGCTGCCGATGGTTACAACTGCATTCAAATAATGGCTATACAGGAGCATCCTTATTACGGCTCGTTTGGCTATCACGTGTCAAGTTTTTTCGCCGTGTCGTCGCGTTTTGGTACGCCCGACGAATTTAAACATCTCATTGACGATGCCCATCAATTAGGAATATCAGTAATTATAGATTTGGTACACTCGCACGCCGTACGCAACGAAATCGAAGGACTTGGGCGATTTGATGGCACTCCATATCAGTATTTTCACGGAGGCTCACGCCGAGAACATCCCGCTTGGGACTCGCTGATTTTTGATTACGGCAAACCAGCAGTTATACATTTTCTGTTGTCGAACTGCAAGTTTTGGCTCGAAGAATACCATATCGACGGTTTCCGTTTCGATGGCGTTACGTCTATGCTTTATCGCAGTCACGGATTAGGCGAATCGTTCGGCAATTACGACTCATACTACAATCTTGGTCAGGATGGCGATGCAATTTGCTATCTTACATTGGCAAATAAACTAATTCACGAAGTAAAACCGACAGCCATCTCAATAGCCGAAGAAGTAAGCGGAATGCCGGGTTTAGCATCCAAGATAGACGATGGCGGTTTAGGTTTCGATTATCGTATGGCAATGGGCATTCCCGATTTTTGGATTAAATATATTAAAGATGTACGTGAAGAAAATTGGCAAGTCGGGCATATTTTTTGGGAACTGACCAACCGTCGCAAAGGTGAAAAAACTATCAGTTACGCCGAAAGCCACGACCAAGCACTTGTGGGCGATAAAACATTGATTTTCCGCCTTATAGATGCTGATATGTATTGGCATATGCAGCGCGGCGACACAACTCTAACTGTGGATAGAGGAATTGCACTGCACAAAATGATTCGCCTGATTACCGCCACAACCATTAATGGCGGATATTTGAATTTTATGGGAAATGAATTTGGACACCCCGAATGGATAGATTTTCCACGCGAAGGTAACGGATGGTCGTACAAATACGCACGCCGACAGTGGGAATTGGTTGATAATCAGAATTTATTGTATAGTGCGCTGGGCGAGTTCGACAAAGAAATGCTCGCGCTTATAAAGTCAACTCCAAATTTTAACCTGCTACAAGTAAGCAAACTTTGGGATAAAGAGCCCGACCAAGTTGTGGCATATCAACGTGGAAATTACATCTTTGTATTCAATTTCAATGGCAGAAAATCGTTTACCGACTACGGCATCCTTGCCGATAACGGCAGTTACCGCATCGTGCTGAATAGCGACAACAAAAAATTTGGAGGCTTTGGACTAATC
>JAITXR010000393.1 GCA_031284665.1 Paludibacter sp. | reverse complement strand
GATGAGCATCCGTAAATCACAATGGAACAAGGTCCCTGTACTGCAAACGAGATATTGCGTTCAGTAAGAGTGCCTGTTCCACCAAATTTTAAACGGCGAGAGAAAGTAATTCCATCTATGGTTTTGGAGCTTGCATCCAAAGCAATGGTTTTTGCGCTACTAGCTCTGATTGTCATACCATCAATAACGGTATCTGCGGTAATACTTAATGCACCCCAAGGAGCAACGGAAAAGTTCCAAAACTTTTCTTGAGCATTTACGCCCATAAGCATTGTTGTCAATAAGACAACGGTTAATAAAGTAAGTTTTTTCATGATAAAAAAGATTTTAATTTTAATGTTTTAAAGATAATAGAATTTAAGTTGTTAGAAAAATAAGGTTTTTTGTGTTATTTGTTATTTGTTTGTTTTGTCTTGAACTACGATTTTAATAAGATTGAAAAGATTAAAACAAGATTAATTGATAATTGATAATTGATAGTGAAAAACTACTGATTTGGAAGTTTTTCACTTATCATTAATCACTTAGTCGTTGTTTTTAGCCTGAAAGGCTATATTTTCGTAACCGTATGGTCAACGATACCGTGAACGGTACAAGCTCTACGGTAAAGCATCTCCTCGCATATCTGCCTGAAAGGCAGCACTTTGGAATAACGAATAGTTTGTGTTTTGTCCTGCCTTTCAGGCAGTAATTCCTATTTGTTATTTCCGCAGGTCGCACTGCGTTTGCCCTACGGTTACGTCCCGATAACTATCGGGGTTTGACTACTTCGTAGTCATCGCATTGCACAGGATTATCACTCATCACTATTTTGTTTTCTTTCTTTGTGTCTTTCAGCCTTCGAACCGTCGTGTTCAAAAAACGTTTTTTTTCGTGTCTGAACTTTGATTTTTGTGATTATAGTTCCTCACTGAGTGTCAATAATTCTGTTACTATGACCGGAGAAATTCTAAAGTCCACTGTTTGCAACTTGTCCAAATAAGGTTTCAACGCAGGAATAAATCCTCTTTTTTTAGCATTAAACAAAAGCCCTAATGTACCTGTAATTTTAAGTCCCAATCGTTTGGCTTCTTTTCTTCCTTTTAAGTCATCAATAATTAACAATACATCGCCTAACTCAATGGATAAGGCAATCGCAGACGATTCGCCTCTGTCTAATGCTCCTTCAAGTAGCAGTTGATAGTTTTTATTTGTAACAGATTTAACTTTAATCCATTCCGGTATAGGCTCGCCAAATTCTGCCAATATATCTTCTGTTATTACTACTTCATCATATAGTTGACGAAGTAGGTCAATAGCATCAGTTTTTGTCAGAGCGATGAGGCAACTTGTATCCGTTATTACAGCAATATTAGGCATAAGCAATGTCTTCCAAAAGGTCTTCAACTTTAGTACTAAAAACTGACACGCCATATCTGCCCATCAATTCAATAAAAACTCGTTTGGATATATTTGCCAAAGCCGACGCTTGTCCTGCCGACAACAATTCATCTTCATATAGTTTTGCTGCTAAATAGACAGAATAATCAAACGAAGGCAAATTGGCTTTGCTTGGTATGTTTAAAACTATTGATTTCATTAACTGAATTTTTTATATAACGCAAAGATAACAACTTTTTTTATCTGAACTTTAATTTTGGTGATTTTTATGATTAATCATTGTTTTTAGCATTATTCATTGCCAATCTATAAGTCAAGCAGCAACAAATCTAATTCTGCAATTTTGCTAAATCCTTTGTCGGCAGTAACTAATGTGAGATTGTATTGTATGGCTGTAGCGGCAATTATTGCATCTGGTAATTTTACACGATAATTTTGTCTTATTTGAATTGCCGTCTTTTTTATGTGATAATTTATGTCAATTATATAGCAGTGGAATAACAGTTTTGTTATTATTTCTTTTTCCTATTCTGATATTTGAAATTTACCAAGTACTTCCATTTCCGTAATATTTGATACCGCAAGAGTTTCCTCCTGTGCGAAATATCTTACACGGGGGTTCCCTTGAAGAATATACACCAGAATATTGGTATCTATCAAATAATCAGTTCCACTCATTACGCATTCTGTTTTGAAATTCCAAACCATCCCCTATATTTGGCAATGCACCAAAGAAATCGGACAAATTTTGCTTTTTGTTTTTTGCTCGATTGGCTTTAATGCTTGCCAAAGAATGTTGCAATGTAGCAAACGTGGCTGTTTTGTTGATTTCTATTAGCATAATTATATAATTTTTTATTGAGATTTATACAGCCGTTGTATTGTGTAGGTGTTTATATTTCTATTGATATGAAAAACCTACGGTTTTTATATAACGCAAAGATAACAACTTTTTTTATCTGAACTTTAATTTTTGCAATTAATTTGATTAAATATTCTTAAAATTAATCATTGCTTTTTGCATATAGAACATCCTATCAATAGGAAAGGGGCGTTGCGTGTTATTTATACAAGGAATGACAGGCGGAGGCTGCTTAATGTAGAATGTAAAATGTAAAACCACTAATTTGGTAACTACTCAAACTCTTCAAACTACTCAAACCGCTCAAATTTTACGCTTTTTTTCGAGTTTTGAGAATTATTTTCAAAATATAATATCCAACTACTGCGCACGCTAAAATAACGATTATTACGCTAATTTCGTGATTATATTTATCGATAACTTCTGCCTGCCCGTGAGCCAAATAACCCAAAAGGGCAAGT
>JAITXR010000366.1 GCA_031284665.1 Paludibacter sp. | reverse complement strand
TCGCTGGGGTCAAATTATGCTCATCTGAAAGGAATTGTAATCCGTTATGCAGGCGATAATGGCTTGTATGTGAGCGGCAGTAACAATATAATTGAGCGTTGCGAATTTTACGGAAATTGCGATACCGGCTGTCAATTGAAAAATGGTAGCGGGAATTTAATTCTTAACTGCGACTCGCATCATAATTTCGATTATCAAACAGGTGGCACATCTTCGCCGGATTGGGGTGGAAATGCCGATGGTTTTGCCGACAAACAATACACAAATACAGGCGAGCCAAATGTATTTGATGGCTGCCGTGCTTGGTGCAATTCTGACGATGGTTGGGATTTTTATCAAAAAATTGGAAATTCTATTATCCGCAATTCTATCTGTTATCAAAATGGTCAACGCACTTACGATATGACTAATTTTGCACGTTATAATACGGATCAAACTTGGTTTGACGGATTTCCCCGCACAATACGAAATATTACTTCCACGCTCGATTCTATTCATAATTACGGTAATGGCAACGGTTTTAAACTCGGCGGAGATAAAACAGCACATCAGGTAACAGTTACAAATTGTTTATCGGTTGCCAACAATGTAAAAGGTTTT
This sequence comes from Paludibacter sp., assembly GCA_031284665.1. Classification (GTDB taxonomy): domain Bacteria; phylum Bacteroidota; class Bacteroidia; order Bacteroidales; family Paludibacteraceae; genus JAITXR01. The sequence continues at coordinate 2,889 of JAITXR010000366.1, read as the reverse complement.
GACCAAAACAACAATGCCGGCACAATGACTTTGTACAATAATTCGGCTTATAACAACAGTTCCGACTATGGTTTCAACAACAATACTTGTGGCTCTTTGATAATTAAAAACTGCGTATCGCTTGCCACGCGCAGCAACAATTCGTTAAATTGCCAAACGGTAACAAACGACCATAACTCGTGGAATACAAGCGGAGTAACTTGTAATGCTGCCGATTTCCTGAGTATAGATACAACCATACTTTTGTCGCCTCGTCAAGCAAATGGCGATTTGCCTATTTTGCCGTTTATGCGCCTTGTCGAAAACAGCGACTTGATAGATGCCGGAGTAAATGTAAATTTGCCTTTTACAGGTGTTGCTCCCGATTTGGGTTGCTACGAGCGTGAAGGCGATTTGGTTTATCCCTCGTTTATTACCGCACCGGAAAACCGTACTCAGACAGTGCCACAGGAAACGGCTATTGCCAATATCGTTTTCGTTTGGGGCGGAACGGCTACCGGATTATCAGTTCAAAATTTACCTTCCGGTCTGCAAACTGCAACTGATGATGCAGCAAAAACATTAACAATTTCCGGCTCAATAGCAGCAACAGGAATTTACACTTATACAGTTTCGACAGTTGGTGGCACAGGCGCAGCAGTTACCACAACGGGAACAATAACCGTTATTTCGTCTGCCACTATCGTTTCGCCAAGCAACCGTATTCAAACAGTGCGACCTGAAACGGCTATTGCCAATATCGTTTTCGCTTGGGGCGGCACGGCTACCGGATTATCAGTTCAGAATTTACCTGACGGTTTGCAATCTGCAACTGATAATGTAGCAAAAACACTAACAATTTCCGGCTCAATAGCATCGGCGGGAACTTACACTTATACAGTTTCGACAGTTGGCGGAGGTGCTATCGTTACCGCATCGGGAACAATAACCGTTACTTCTGTTGTTGCCCGCTCTATTGCTTACGTTACAAATATAACGGATGCCCGAACAGATAAATTTTATACCGCATTATCGCAAAATACTGATTTTGAAGTAACAAAAGTAGATGGTACGCAGGCTGGGATTGATTTTTCGGGTTACGATGCTATCGTTTTAGCCGAATTTCTTGGCTCTACGGTTACAGGAGTTTCGCAGGTTAAAGCGCAAATTCCAAACAAAGCAATTCTGAATATGAAAGTATTTAGCTATCCAAAAACCGAAACTTGGAATTGGGGCGGCACGGCAAGCGATTGGGCTGCGCCTGCTGATACAAGAGCAGTAGTAGTTCCGACAGAGAAAAAAACTCATCCGATTTTTACAGATGTAACTTTTACCGGCGATAACAACGACGAGGTAGAACTTATTACGCAAAACGCCAGCAATGGTAAGGGCATTAATTCGATAAATACGAACGCATGGAACATTACGCAAGGTGCGCTCAACGTGCTGGGAACTATCAAAGGACAAACGGCAAATGATATTTCGATTATGGAAATACCTGTGGGAACTGTTATCGGCGGAACAGAAATAGTGCATACTTTCCTGCAAATCGGCATCAGTGGCGACGGTTATCCTTTTGCGAGCGATAATGCAATTACTATTGTGAATAATGCCGTAAAACTGCTGTTGGGAATAAGCACCGATGTAGTAACGCCCAAAAGCGAAACACGACTGTTGGTAAGTAATTTTGTATCCAATCAAATAGAGCTTTACAAACCCGAAACCATTGCTCATATCGACATTATCAGTTTGAGCGGGATGTTAGTATTTTCGACAAATTCAGGTCAAAGGAATATTGATTTAACAAATTTACAATCAGGAGTTTACATCGTAAAAGCGCAATTACAAAGCGGCGAAGTCGTAACCGAAAAACTTTTGAAAAAATAACTTTTTAAATAAAACCACAAACCACACTATAAGTAATGTAAAATGTAAAATGGACATTCGGAAACGTAATACGTTTAATAAAAAAAAATGTTTGTGATGTTCGTGGTAAAAAAAAATGACAAAAATGAAAAAAACATTCTTAATCCTTATCTCGCTTTTGGTATTATTTCCTGTTTTTGGTCAAACCCACAAAGACACGTTAGTAGTTGACCGCGCAGGACGTGGCGATTTCCGCAATATCCAAGATGCTATTGAGCAAGTTCGCGCTTTTGACCCGCTCGGACAGGTTGTAATTTACATTCGCAACGGCGTTTACAAAGAAAAACTTGTGCTGCACACCTATATTACTAATGTCAAACTGCTTGGCGAAGACCGCGACAAAACAATTATTACTTACGACGACCACGCAAATATTGCCGCTCCCACAGGCTCAGGTGCCACAAACAACAAACTTGGGACTTTTCGCACATACACTTTTATGATTCGAGGCAACGATATTACGCTCGAAAACCTTACTATTGAAAACAACGCCTTGCAACTCGGTCAGGCTGTGGCGCTGCACATCGAAGGCGACAGAGTGATAGTGCGCAACTGCAAACTGCTTGGAAATCAAGATACTATCTACACAGGGCGCGATAATTGCCGTCAACTTTTTGTTGATTGCTACATCGAGGGGACAACCGATTTTATCTTTGGACCTTCGACTGCTTGGTTTGAACGTTGCGATATTTTTTGCAAACGTAATTCATTTATTACAGCCGCAAGCACTCCGCAAAATATAGAATTTGGATACATTTTTAATAACTGCAAAATAACTGTAAATAAAACTGTTGACAAAATGTTTCTTGGTCGTCCGTGGCGACCTTATGCAATGACTTTGTTTATGAATTGCGATTTGCCAAAAGAAATTACACCCGCAGGATGGCAAAATTGGGGAAAGCCCGAAAACGAAAAAACTGCTCGATATATGGAATATAACAACTCCGGCGAAGGTGCTAAAACAGCAGAACGAGTACAATGGGC
>JAITXR010000095.1 GCA_031284665.1 Paludibacter sp. | reverse complement strand
AATCTAATTTTAGATATAGGAGAGGAATTTAGGCAGTTATTATATCATATTAAAGATACAAAAGTTTATAATTATTTATTTGATTTTTAATTCATTATCTGCCGCTCGCGCCGATTTGCAATCGGAGTGTTGACAAATATCTGATTATTAGTATCATACAGGCTCGGATTGCAAGACTTGTACCGAGGTATCCCGACGTGTCCCGATTTATCGTGGATGTATCGGAATTCGCGCCAGCGGGTAAAACATTAAGCATTAATTTTTTATTAACTCTAACAGGGATTTTAAATTCCGTTAGAGTTAACTATTCACGCAAATAATTCGCGCAGTACGTCGAGCGATTTTAAGCCTTTGAAGTCGGCAAAATGAAGTTTGTAGTATTCAATTAACGAATCGAGTAAGGCATTGCGCTCTTTACGCGAGATTTTTACTTGTTGTAATTGTGAAAAATCAGCATTATAAACTTGTAAAAATGGTGATTTTAGTTCCGACGGCAAAAAATGTTGATGGTCGGGCTGTCGGTTTACAAAATGACCGTTCATAAGGTCGAAACAAGCAAATTCACTGTTTCGTATATCCGGCTCAAATCCCAGAAAACGAGTAAGATGCAGCATAAAAACAAGGTGAAAATTTCCTTCGCCACTTTCACATTCATTCAGAATTATTATCGATTGCCGCAAAAAATTAAATAGATTTTGGTCATTTTCTTGAGTTTGTAATGTGCGAAACAACAATTCGGCAACAAACAGCGCAACTGCATTTTTCACAGGATTTAATGCAAAATTTTCACAAAAATAATCGATACTTATATCTTTTATGGAATGAACATCGTTTTTTGGCGTATGAAAAACATCAATTATTACCGGCTGCAGCGGCTGAAGTAATGCCGAGCGAAACTTCGATTTGCGGCTGTGAGTGCCATAAATTTTGTATGTTCCTCTGCCGAGTTGTTCGGTATAAATGCTTGTAATTACCGCATTTTCGGAGTAAGGAATAGTTCGCAGGATTATACCGCGAGTTTTTATTTGCATTGTTATTATTTTATTTATTATTCACATTTACCCATCCCAAAATTCAACCCACTTTGGGGTTGTAATGGTAGTGTTGCTTTATACCCCGAGTTTCACTCGGGGTTATGCACAGTGAACTACTCTGTAGTTCTCGCATTGCAGACGTTCATCACTAATCACTAATCGTTAATCACTGTTCCTAATTTCTTAATTGGCACATTTGCACATTAGCACATTGGCATATTGTTTAAAAAACTACTTTCCCCATTTTTTCAGCAGGCGTTTTTGTTCTTTTTCGCTAATTGCAATCACAGTGCCGTGGCGAGGATGAAAATCCATTGAAACTTTATCGTCAATAAGTGTAAAATTCTCCAAATCAGTGGTTTGTGTAAATTCATATCGACTGTTAGTGTAAACATCGTACATCAAAATCCAATTATTTGAATTGTTCAGTTTGAACACACCTGCACCTTCCACCTGATTGCGAGTTTGCTGCAAATAGCGGTCTTGCGCAGTCCAAGTGCCTGTAAGTGAGTCGGCTGTGGCTTTTTTTATGCCTTTACCCACTGTTTCGGTTTTGTAAAAAAGATGATACTTGCCAAACGCAAAAACAATATCTCCGTCGATGCACGATTTACCGTCGGGGCTGAAAAACAGTTGTTTAGGCTCGCTTTCCAATGCCGTAAAATCGCTGTTAGCATACGAATAATAAATAATATCGTAACCATCCGGGCGTTTCATCGAAAAATAAACCATATATTTTTTGGCTGCGGGGTCGTAAATAGTTTGTGGCGCCCACACTCGCACAATATCGGCAAAAGATTGAAAAGCAGTAGGAATATGAACAGTGGCTGAAGTCCAATGAATCAAATCGTTAGACTTTAAAAGCACCATTCCGCGATTCGAGTCCCAACCTCGGCTCGAAGTCATATCGGTAACAACCATATAAAATGTTTTTCCATCCTCGCAGCGAAGAATGTGAGGGTCGCGCACGCCACCTGTACGGCTTATTTCGGCAGAGTTGATAACCGGTTTGCCACCGTTCAACGCTTTATAATTAAAACCATCAGGACTTACGGCAAAGCAAATTTGCTCTTGCTCCACTTTATTACCGGTAAAATATACAAATAGATAAGCAGTAGTTTTTGGCGTTTTAGCCATTGACGTACAGGGAATTACGCTTATTACAAGCAGAAAAATGATTGACCGAAACGAGAATTTAGTTTTCATATTTTTTTAGAAAAAAAGTTTGAAACAAAAATATAATTTTATTTGCGGAAACGTATTAATATTTTTCAATAATTTAAATAAAATGTTTACAACAATTCACAAAAACAAAAAAAGTATGCTAAAAATGGAAACTGTGTGTGTTTTTCAAAAAAAACTCTTAAATTTGCACTTAATTATAAAAACTAAAAAAATGACTGTGAAATATAAAGGAATAAAAATTGCTGTGTTACTCGTATTGTTCTGTGCCACAACTATTCAGGCGCAAAAATACAGCATCGAAGCGGGTTATATTAGCCCTACGCGCACCCAAAGCATTTACGGCGGTAGGTATCCCGAAACTTTTCGCGGTGTACGGCTGGGCGGCAACGTGGAATTTGATTACAAATACAATTTTAGTTTGCTCACCGGAGTTTTGTACTCGGTTGTGTATTCCAATTCTACGCAAAAAATGAAAATTGCCGGAAATAATACTGATACAATCCACACAGGGATAGTGAAATACAGCACTTTCGGGCATTATGTTGATGTTCCGGTGCGAGTAAAATACACATTATCAATAGCCAAAAATCTTAAATTATTTGCTTTTGCAGGTCCAAATATAAATGTTGGCTTGGGGCAACCGCGCAAAACAGATGCCTCGCTGCAAGAATCGGTAACAGGCATTATCGACCAACTGACAGGCAGAGTTCCGGTAAGTGGCAACGACGACCTTTTTCGTGATGCGCTGATACATCGCATAAATTTTCAGTTAGGAGCAGGCGGTGGCGTTCAGTGGAAAAACTACACTATCAAAGGCGGTTACGATTTTGGAATTAATAATTTGCAGCGCCTTGACAACGCGGGCAGTATGCGAATGAACAGTTGGTATGTGTCGTTTGTTTATAATTTTTAATCAATGGAATTATATTCGATATATCAAAAATATCCGATAATTTGTACCGACACGCGAAATATAGTGCCGGATTCTATTTTTTTTGCTTTGCGTGGCGATAATTTTGATGCAAACGCTTTTGCACGCACTGCCCTTGATGGAGGATGCGCTTATGCGGTGATTGACAATCCGCAATATGCTGATGATGACCGTTTTATCCTTGTAAACGATGTGCTTACAACTTTGCAAAATTTGGCTCGTTATCATCGTCAACAGACGAAAACAACGGTGATTGCAATTACCGGAACTAACGGCAAAACCACTACCAAAGAACTTATTGCAGCGGTTTTGATGCAAAAATATAATATTGTTTACACTCAGGGAAATTTGAACAATCATATCGGAGTGCCGCTTACGTTGTTAAAAATACGCCCTGAACACGAATTTGCAATTATCGAAATGGGCGCAAATCACCCGAAAGAAATTGAGGCTCTTGCCGCCATAGCACAGCCCGATTACGGACTTATCACAAATGTGGGGAAGGCGCATCTCGAAGGTTTTGGCTCGTTCGACGGCGTAAAAAACACAAAAGGCGAATTGTACGAATTTATTGCTGCCAACGGAAAAGCAGCATTTTTAAATCAGAAAAACGAATATCTGAACGAAATGGCACAAAAAGCCAAATTGAACGAAAAAATTATTCCATATCGTGCCGCGAAAGAAATTACAGCATCTCCATTTTTGGAAATGACTTGCATTACAAATCAAGAATTAAAGGTAAAAACCAAATTGATAGGAAGTTATAATGCCGAAAATGTTTTAGCGGCTGTAACGCTTGGAAATTATTTCGGAGTTGAGAACAGCAAAATTGAACAGGCAATTGCAAATTATACACCGTCAAATAATCGGTCGCAATATATTGAAACAGAGCATAATAAATTGATAGTTGATGCTTACAATGCCAATCCGAGCAGTATGACAGAGGCAATTCGGAATTTTGCTCAAATAAAAGCCGACAAAAAAATGTTAATTCTCGGCGATATGCTCGAACTTGGAAAGCAAAGTGCAGATGAACATCAAAGCATAATTAAATTATTGGAAGATAGCGGATTAGCAAATGTTTTACTTGTGGGGCGAAACTTTTTTGCTACAAAATCCCGTTTCCCAAAGTTTGAAAATACCGAAGATTTGTTGGAATTTTTGGAAGATAATCGTATTGAAAAACAATATATTTTGTTAAAAGCATCACGCGGAATACATTTGGAAAAAATTATTGGAAAACTGTAGTTGAATGAAAAAATCACTTATAATAATGTTGCTTGTAATAATTTTATTGCTCGTGGGTTGGGTAATTTATGCATTATATCAAAGCAAGCAAAAACAAGCAGCAATTTCGGAAGTTATTGAAATGATGAATTTTGAAAAAGAGCAGACCGAGCGCGAATTTCAGAATGTAGTAACTGAATTTGACGATTATAATGTTACGACAATTAAAAACGACTCGTTGTTTAAATTGCTCGACGACCAGAAACAAAAAATTCAGCAACTGCTTGATGAATTGCGAGTTACAAAAGCCACAAACGCCAAACGCATTTCTGAACTCAAAGCCGAACTTGCTAC
>JAITXR010000072.1 GCA_031284665.1 Paludibacter sp. | reverse complement strand
ATATCAAAAGGCAGCGACATCACGTCTGATTGTCGGTTATTCTGAAAACAGAGCAAAAAAAGACCGATATAATCGGGAAAAGGGCATCAAAAGGCTCGAAAAAGAGTACAAAAGCGGTTCTATAACCAAAGACAAAGTCAATAAACGCGGGTACAACAAGTTTTTGGAAATAAGCGATGATATAAAGGCAGCAATAAATTACGATAAAATAAAGGAAGATGAGCGTTGGGACGGATTGAAGGGTTACATTACCAATACCAATTTGCCGACAAAAACGGTTTATGAACAATACCGCGGGCTGTGGCAGGTTGAACGGGCGTTCCGCATAACAAAGGGTACGCTGGAGTTGCGGCCCATGTTCCATTTTACAAAAAAACGTATTGAAGCGCACGTCTGCATTTGTTTTGTTGCTTACAAAGTATATAAAGAACTTGAAAGAATACTGAAAATCAACAGTATAAATTTGAGTGTTGATAAAGTTTTAGATATTGCCAAAACGATAACAACACTGAAAATCAAGTTGCCAATCAGCAATGAAACGATGACAAAAACGATGTTGTTAACCTCAAAACATAAATCTATTGCTATACTATTTGACCAAAATTTTTGGAAATCCGTTTAGGGTGTCCCAGTGGCGAAGTCAGGAAAAAGAAATGACGTAAATAAAAAAAATGCCTTTCTGCCTTTCTGTCTTCTTGTTTATTTATTAAGCGCAAGCGCTCTTTTATATGAACAGAACGGCAATAAGACAAGAAGACAAGAAGACACGACGAAATACAATACGTTGATTTTTAACGAATTATAAAGATACGTCAATGGTAGAACAAAGATAAAACTACTAATTAGGTAATTGATTAATTCCTAAATTAGTAGTTTTTTACTATTAACTAATCGCTATAAACTATTTAAATGGTTTGCAATTCGGCACTCACAATTTCCGCTTTTATGTCATTATCAACGAGTTGCATCGCAATAGTGTCGCCTTCGTTCAAATCGCCCGAAAGTACAATATCTGCAAGTTGGTCTTCCACATAACGTTGGATAGCCCTTTTGAGCGGGCGCGCCCCTAATTGAACATCGTAACCTTTGTCGGCTATAAAATCTTTTGCAGCCTCGCTAAGTTCAATATTGTAACCCATTTTCAGAATCCTTTCGTACAATCCTTTGAGTTCCAAGTCAATAATTAATTTTATCGATTCTTTACTTAATTGGTCAAATGTAATTACTTCGTCAACGCGATTCAAAAATTCGGGCGAAAAAGTTTTGTTCATTTCCCTTTTTATCACGTCTTTTGCGTATTGCGAATCCATTGCCACATCTTTATTGATGTTAAAACCTATGCCTTTGCCAAAGTCTTTTAAATGTTTTGTCCCGACATTTGAAGTCATAATCACAATCGTATTTTTGAAATCAATTCGTCTGCCAAGTCCGTCGGTCAGTCGCCCTTCGTCCATTACTTGCAGCAGCAGATTGTAAACATCGGGATGCGCTTTTTCAATTTCGTCTAACAGGATAATTGAATATGGTTTACGCCGCACTTTTTCGGTAAGTTGCCCTCCTTCTTCGTAGCCCACATATCCCGGAGGCGCACCTATCAGTCGCGAAACGCTGAATTTTTCCATATATTCGCTCATATCAATTCGTATAAGCGACTCGGCACTGTCGAACATAAATTCGGCAAGCATTTTTGCCAAATGAGTTTTCCCTACGCCGGTAGGTCCCACAAAAACAAACGAGCCGATAGGTTTATTTGGGTCTTTAATCCCTAAGCGATTGCGCTGAATGGCTTTTACTATTGTGTTTACAGCATCGTTTTGTCCTATAATTTTGCTTTGCAGTGCCTCTTTCATTTTGCGCAGTTTCAGACCCTCAGCCTGAGCAATTCGCTGTACAGGTACGCCTGACATCATTGCCACAACTTCGGCTACTTGCTCGTCGGTTACAGTTTCGGGATGTTGCAACGACTCTTCTTGCCAGCGACGTTTTGCGTCATCGAGGGCATAAACCAACTGTTTTTCGCGGTCGCGAATTGGGGCGGCAAGTTCGTATTGTTGCTCGGCGATTACTTTTTGCTTTTCGTTGCGCAGTTCCACAAGTTCCTGTTCAATTTTTTCAATCTCGCTTGGAGCCGATTCGGAATAAATATGTACGCGCGAGCCGGCTTCATCGAGGGCATCAATAGCCTTGTCGGGGAAACAACGGTCGGTAATATAGCGGTCGGTAAGCATTACGCAGGCTTTGATTGCCTCTGGAGTGTAACGCACATTGTGATGATATTCGTAACGTTCTTTAATATTTTGCAGAATAAGTAAGGTGTCGTCAATGCTTGTTGGCTCAACAATTATTTTTTGGAAACGGCGTTCTAATGCGCCATCTTTTTCAATATTTTGACGGTATTCGTCGAGTGTAGTTGCGCCAATGCACTGAATTTCGCCTCGTGCCAATGCCGGTTTTAGCATATTTGCCGCATCGAGTGAGCCTGATGCCGAGCCTGCACCAACAATAGTGTGAAGTTCGTCGATAAAAAGTATAACTTCCGGATGTTTTTGCAGTTCGTTGAGTATTGCTTTTATGCGCTCTTCGAACTGACCACGATATTTTGTGCCGGCTACAATTGACGCCATATCAAGCGAAACAACACGTTTGTCGAACAAAATGCGCGGCACAGTGTGTTGCACAATCCGCAACGCAAGTCCTTCGACGATTGCCGATTTCCCAACTCCGGGGTCGCCAATAAGCACTGGATTGTTCTTTTTACGGCGACTTAATATTTGGGCAACTCGCTCTATTTCGCTTTTACGCCCTACCACAGGGTCGAGTTTGTTACTAACTGCCGCAGCCGTAATGTCAGTACCAAAGGCATCGAGTGCGGGTGTGTCGCTTTTTCCGTTTGAGGCTTGTTTTTTTGTTGTAGTTTTTGCGCTGCTGTCTTTTGGTTTTTCTTCGTCTTCATCCTCTTCATCTTGTTCAAATACAGCATTTTGCGGCTTGGCGGTGGGTGCTAATGTGCTTTTGACATCGGCATAATCCAAATTTTGCTCTTGCAACACATTTACGGCGATATTGTTTTTTTCGCGCAGAATGGCGAGCAGCAAATGGTCGGTATCCACTTCGTTAGCACCAAGTTGATGTGATTCGAGTTCCATCAGGTTTTTAATTTTCTCGGCACTTTTGAGCAAATGCGCCTCTTGTTGCATCGGTTCGCTGTCAGTTCTGACTTGACTTTCGATGCTTTGTTTTACCTTTAATATATCAACATTTGCTTTTGTCATTATTTCGATGGCTTTACCACTGCCATTGCGTATTATGCCGAGCAAAAAATGCTCAGCACCTACATAATCGTTTCCCAGCCGTTCGGCTTCTTGAACGCTGTAATCGAATACTTTGTTGAGTTGTTCACTATAATTTACTGTCATTGCTATTGTTTTTCGGAAATTTGATGCAAAGATAAAAAAAAATTTCGGAAAAAATCTGTCTTCCCTTTGCCATTAAATAATTTACAAAAAGAAAGTTATCTTTCCTATAAAATTAACGTTCAAATTACTTGTTTTGTATAATTTTGTTATGCCACAACTTAATCAAATATCATACCAACGACATTTGTATGACAAAATTACAGAAAAACAGGGGGAGAGTAGGGGAGTGGGGAATTGAAAATGGATAATTGAAAAGAATATCTTGTAAAAAACCTAATTTGATAGTACGGAACAAGGTACACGGAGCGAGATACAGCAGCCACAGCCAGTCATTGTGCATTTATCTGAACTCCCGCGTTGGCGGGACAAGTAATGATTTTAATAAGATTTTTAAGATTACTATGATTAAGAAACAGACTACGGCTGCTTGCGTCGATTTTTAATCGCTGTGTTGGTTGTGTTGCCGTTTTGTAGGGGGTGGTGGTGTTTATCACTAATCGTTAATCACTCATCACTGTTTCGTTTTTTTTGTTTTTTTCTAAAATATTTTTCCTCCTCATTTGTCTTATAAATAGAGAATAATCTCAACACAACATTAATACAAAAAACAAATGGGCTTTATATACTACATTGTGCTAATGATTTTTGCATTGCTGTGGATTAACAGCGATTTTATTAGCAGAGAACAATCTCACAAATAAATAGAAATAACAAATTAAGTAATGTAAAATGTAAAATGTAAAATGGCACAAGATGCAATCTTTCAATCATTTACAAAATATGTAATGTAACATTATTTTATTCTCATTACTTAGTATTTAATAAGTTATAAAGTCCATACAGTACGGGCTGTATCTTAATTCCTACATTTCTTCATTTCTTAATTGTTCATTGGCACATTAGCTCATTGTTTATTGTTAATTGGCACATTTTTTTGCACTAAGAAACTATTTGATTTTTGTAGTTTCCATATCGAAGAGTTAATGTGCTGAAAATCAAGATAGATATTTTATTTTAAGATTTTTTATATATTATTTAAGGAAAAATATGTTACACAGCAGTTTTTTAGATGTATATTTGCGCTCGAAATAAAAAAAACACAAATGAGCAGCGTTCGCGAAAATATTATTGCAATTGCATCCCGACTATTTTTTGAGTACGGCATACGTAGTGTGTCGATTGACGATATTTGCTCAAAATTACAAATATCAAAGAAAACATTTTATTCGATTTTCTCACAAAAAGACGAGTTAGTCGAAACTTGTTTGAATACTCAATATATTGAAAGTCAGTGCCGAGTGGAAGAAAAGCTTGCAGGCACAAATGCCATCGAGGGGTTGATTACCATAATGAAGGAAATTCGCAAGAATATTGCCGAACAAACGCCGGTGATATTTTACGATTTGCAGAAATTTTATCCGCAATTATACGCACAACTCGAAAAGGACAGAGTAAAACTAATACAAAGCGGATGCCTGCGAAACCTGCAACGTGGCATTGCCGAAGGTTATTATCGCGAGGATTTGCAAGCCGAACTTGTATCGTTGTTTTTTGCCAATATTCCAAATACATTTCTCCCAATGTCGGAAACAAAAAAATACAGCAAAAAGCAATTGTTTGATTTTTTTATCGATATGCTTATTCGTGTTATTGCAAGCCCTAAGGGCAAAGAATATTTTAAAATGTACTACAATTAATTCAATAAATAAATTTAAAAAAAGGTTATGAGAAAAAAGTTTTTGTTTTTAATGGTTTTGGCATTTGCCACAGCCACTTATGCGCAAACTTCGGATACGTCATCTAAGCCCGACACCTTAAAGTTGTCGCTACCCGAAGCATTACAAATTGCCTTGAGCGAAAGCCCTACTATTAAAATTGCCGACAAGGAAATTCAGCGGGTCGATTACTCCAAAAAAGAAAGTTGGTCTGGTTTGTTTCCTACCATCGACGGTACAGGCTCATTCCAAAAATATGCCACAGCGTCAACTATGGCATTAGCCGGAATGACAATTAAACTGCCTTCGGATTGGGGCGCATCGCTTGGAGTGCAGGCAGCATTGCCATTGGTAGCACCTGCATTGTGGCAATCAATTAAAATGGGCGAAACAGAAATGAAGTTGGCTTTGGCAAAAGCCACTGCATCCAAAATTGACCTGCGCAACAATGTTAGCAAAGCATATTACGGTGTGTTGCTGGCTGAAAGTTCTTATGCAGTGTTGCAAAGCAGTTATAAACTTGCCAAGCAAAACTACGACCAAGCCAAAACGCGCTTTAATCTTGGATTGGCTGCCGAATACGATGCCATTTCTGCCGAAGTGCAACTGAACAATTTGCAACCAAATATTTTGGCTGTCGAAAGTGGAATTCGTCAAGCCAAATTGATGTTGAAAGTTTTGCTGAGCATCGATGCTTCGGTGGAACTTGCAGTGGAAGGCAAACTTACCAATTTTGAAACCGACGTGCGCGGACTGAACAGCGAACGTAATGTGAAGTTGGACAACAATGTGGACTTGCTCCAATTGGATGTGCAAAAACAACAGTTAAAGGAGGCATTGAGCATACAAAAGACTCAATTTATGCCTACTCTTGCTGCTTTTGCTCAATATAATTATGCCGGTCAAGGAAATAAGGCAGCAGTGAATTTTATTACACAACAACCCTCGCCCGCAAGCACAAGTTGGTATGGACAAGGCTTAATAGTTGGTTTGCAATTAAATGTACCCATTTTCCATCTCAACAATCTTTACAAAGTAAAGAAGTTGAAGGTGCAAGCAGAATCGTTGGACATTGCCCGCGACCTGACCGAAAGTCAGCTGAAAGTACAAGCCCGCTCTGCGCTCGATAATATGGACAAAGCCGATAAACAGGTAGAGGCGGCAAAAAAGGCTATTACCCTTGCCCAAAAAGGTTTCGACATTTCCTCTAAACGCTACGAAAACGGTGGTGGCACAATACTCGAACTGAATGCTGCCACAGTGTCACTGTCGAATGCGCAATTGTCTTATAACCAAGCAATTTCGGACTATTTGAACGCCAAAGCCGACTTGGATAAAATTTTAGGAGTACAAAATTAAATTATATTTTTTAACAAATTAACAAATTGTAATATTTTTAGCAATAAATAAATTATGAAAAAGAATCGTATCATTATCAGCCTTTTAGGTTTGGCGCTTGCAATGACTGCCTGCTCCAAAAAAGAACAAAGTGTAGTAGCCGAAAAAGAATCGCTTGTAAGCGTGGCAACTGCCGTCAAAAAAATTGTGCCGCAGACTACCGAATTTTCGGCAACCGTACTGCCCGAAGCAAAAAACAACATTGTTGCCGGTACGCCCGGACGCATTCGCAAACTTTTTGTTGAAGTTGGCGACCATGTGAGCAAAGATCAAAAAATCGCCCAAATGGACGATGCCAACGTAGATAACGCAAAAATTCAAATTGCCAATCTGAAAACCAATTACAACCGTTTGTCGGAACTGCACGCTGTGGGCGGAGTGTCGCAACAGGATTTGGAAAACGTTAAACTGCAACTCGATGTGGCTGAAAAAAACTTCGCTACCTTACAGGAAAATACATATTTGGTAAGCCCGATTAACGGCGTAATCACCGCTCGCTATTTCGACGAAGGCGACCTTTTTGCCGCCGGACAATATCCTCTTGTAACGGTAATGCAAATTGCACCGGTAAAAATCAAAATTAATATCCCCGAAAAATATTTCTTGGAAGTGAAAAAAGGAATGTCTGTGGATGTGAAAATTGATGTGTTTGGCAACGAAAAATTTACCGGCAAAGTAAGCCTTATTTATCCTGTCGTAGATGAATTAACTCGTTCGTTTACAACCGAAATTTCGATAGCCAACAGCAATTGGCGTATTCGTCCGGGAATGTTTGCCCGCGTTACTATAAACTTTGGCGATGCAAATAGTGTAGTAATCCCCGATAAAGCCATTGTAAAACAACAAGGCACAGCCGACCGTTACGCTTATGTATTGAACAGCGACAACAGCGTTTCGTACAAAAAAATAATACTCGGAAAACGCCTTGCCAACGAATACGAAGTAACTGAAGGTATCTCGGAAGGCGAAAAAATTGTGGTCGAAGGACTTGCCGGACTTCTCGAAGGGAAAACAGTAACTGTTGCAAATCAATAAAACCAATTACGAATTACAAATTACGAAATCAGGCAAAGGGTACACAGCACACGAAAAAACTACTAATTTTGGAAGTCTGTATTCTTTCTTATTTGTTCTTTGTTCTAAAATAATTATAAACAAATGAAAATATACGAAACAGCGGTACGAAAACCAATTTCTACCATATTAATATTTATAGGAGCCATTGTGCTGGGCGTATTTGCGTTCAACAGATTATCTGTTGACTTGTACCCCGAAATGGATGTTCCCTATCTTAGCGTGATTACCACCTATACCGGTGCCAGCGCAGGCGATATTGAACAAAATATTACCAAACGCCTCGAAAGTAATTTGAACACGGTGTCGAATTTGAAAAAAATCACTTCACGGTCGCAAGAAAATATGTCGGTTATTATGCTCGAATTTGAATGGGGGTCGAATCTTGACGAAGCCTCTAACGATATTCGCGATGTAATTGGGCGTATCGAAACTTATTTGCCCGACGGAGCCGACAAACCAATGATTCTCAAGTTCAGTTCCAGTATGATGCCGATTATGTTCCTTTACGCCACCGCCGACCAAAGTTACAAAGGACTTTACAAATTGCTCGACGAAAAAGTAGCAAACCCGCTTAACCGCATCGACGGAGTAGGCTCGGTAAATATCAGTGGCGCGCCCGACCGCGAAATTCAGGTCAATGTTGACCCGCAACGCTTAGAGGCTTACCACCTTACGGTAGAACAAATAGGTCAAATTATTGCGCAGGAAAATATCAACATTCCTGCCGGAGCAATGGATATTGGCTCGGAACGATTGTCGCTGCGCACACAGGGCGAATTTGTCGAAAGTAGCGAAATCAAAAATATCGTCGTGGCAACCTACAACGGCAAACCAATAAAAATACAAGATGTGGCGCAAGTTTGCGATACGGTACGAAAACTGACCGTAGAAGAAACTGTCAACGGAATCCAAAGTGTAAGAATTAGCGTACAAAAACAATCGGGCGCAAACTCGGTAGATATTTGTAACGCAGTGAAAAAAATGCTGCCCGAAATTCAAGCCTCACTGCCATCCGATGTCAAACTCGGAATCCTTAACGATACATCTAAATTTATCAACAACAGTATCAACAGTCTGTCCGAAACAGTAATTTTTGCTTTTCTGTTTGTAATTTTGGTAGTGCTGTTTTTCTTGGGTCGCTGGCGTGCCACAATTATTATCTGCCTTACCATTCCGGTTTCGCTTATTGCGGCGTTTATCTACCTAATGTTTACCGGCGGCACGCTGAACGTAATCTCGCTCAGTTCGCTCTCCATAGCCATTGGTATGGTGGTGGACGACGCCATTGTGGTACTCGAAAATATTACCAAACACCTTGAACGCAAAGCCCGACCTGTGGACGCAGCAGTTTACGGCACAAACGAAGTTTGGCTGGCTGTAATCGCTACTACACTTACCGTTGTGGCGGTGTTCTTACCACTTACTATGGTAGGCGGTATGGCAGGAATTATGTTCAAACAATTAGGATGGATTGTAACAATAGTAATTGTAGTTTCGGCTGTCGCTGCTATTACGCTTACACCGTTGCTCTCGGCTAAAATGCTAAAATTCAAACTTGTACATACTTACAAAGGAGTTGGAATAATATTTAAACCGATAGATAAATTCCTTGACAAATTGGATAGTGCTTATGCTCGCTTGCTCACGTGGACAGTGGGTCATAAAGCCATTACAATAGTTTCGGCTGCGCTTATATTTCTTGCAAGTGTGCTGATACCCGTGCTGGGATTGGTTTCTACCGATATGATGCCGCAAACCGACAACGGACAATTGACCGTAAAAGTTGATTTGCCTGTAAATTACAATTTGGAACAAACCACCACTTTTGCACACCAACTCGAAAACCGCATTAAAGAATTAGTTCCGGAAATAGAATATATTTCGGTTTCGTCAGGTGCCGACGACCAAGGTGGCTTTGCTGCGCTTTTTGGCAATTCGGGTGTAAACTCATTAAGTATCAGTATAGTTATGGTTGATAAAAAAGACCGTGAACGTGGTCAGGCTGAAATTGCCGACCTTATACGTGCCGAAATTGCCAAATATTCCGAGCCTACAAAATACTCTGTAACCAATGGTAACAGTGGTGGCGGTATGATGGGCGGCAATACAGTGGATGTAAAAGTATTTGGTTACGATTTTAACAATACTATGGATATTGCCAAAGAAATTTCCGACAAGATGAAACTAATCCCCGGAGCGCGCGATTTATCCATCAGCCGCGAAGATATGCGTATGGAAATGCACGTGGACTTTGACCGCGAAAAATTGGCGCAATTTGGCATCAACACCGCCACCGCAGCCACATTTGTTCGCAACAGAATTAACGGTATGCTCTGCTCGCTTTACCGCGAAGATGGCGAAGAATACGATATTTATGTTCGTTACGACGAGCCATTCCGCACCTCTATCGAGGATGTTGAAAACATTATCCTTATCAACAGTCAAGGTGCTACTATTCATTTGAGCGAAGTTGCAAAAATTACCGAAGACTTTACGCCGCCAATTATCGAACACGAAGACCGCCAACGTGTAGTTACCGTTTCGGCATCATTGGGTAAAGGCGTGGCACTTGGCGATGTAGCCACCGGAACACGCAAAATACTCAAAGCACTCACATTGCCCGCAGGAGTGGATGTGGCAATAGCAGGCTCGGTCGAAGATCAGGAAGAATCGTTTGGCGACTTAATAACGTTGCTTGGACTAATTTTGTTGCTGGTTTACATCGTAATGGCAGCACAGTTCGAATCGCTTAGTCAACCGCTTATTATTATGATTTCGGTGCTGTTTGCCTTTACCGGAGTATTTTTAGCACTCTGGATTACAGGCACTTCGCTCGGATTGATTGCACTTATCGGCTCCATTATGCTTGTAGGTATTGTGGTGAAAAACGGTATTGTAATGGTCGATTTTACCAACCTGCAACGAGAGCGCGGAATGGGATTGACTGACGCAGTAATTACCGCCGGAAAATCGCGTTTACGACCGGTACTTATGACCTCGGCAACCACTATTCTTGGTATGTTACCATTGGCAATAGGCACAGGCGAAGGCTCGGAACTTTGGCAATCGATGGGTATCGCAGTAGTTGGTGGCTTGACGATTTCGACCGTACTTACTCTGCTGGTAATACCTACGGTTTACGCTGCTTTCAATATTGGAGAAATAAAACGTGAGCGCGCCGACAATAGAGTAGCAATAGAAGAACTTTAACAAAATAAAACAATGAAACATTAACAACAAAGACATTGATAGACAAGGCAAATGATGTGTAATCTTACACATCTTTGCTCTTTGTTCTTTGTTCTAAAAATATAAAACAATGAAATCAGTATTTATAACATACGGACAATCGCTCAACCAAGCGATAGAAGAATTATTAGACAAACTTTCGGTTCGCGGATTTTCGCGTTGGGACGAAACTTTCGGGCGCGGCAGCGAAAACGGAGACCCGCATTACGGCACACACGCATGGCCATCGAAAAACTCTTCGATAATTGCTATTGTGGATGACAACAAAGCCACTCTGCTTATGCAGAAACTCCGCCTGCTCAACCAGCAAACCGAAGAACAAGGTTTAAGCGCATTTGTGTGGAGCGTAGAAGAAACGTTATAAAATTAGAATAACTCTAACAAGGTTTTTGAGCCTTGTTAGAGTTTGTTATTTTAGAGCCACAATATACGGTTTTCGAAATTACGCCAACCTACAAATATTTGAAATATTAAAAAAACATGAAATCTAATTTTTATGATTTTAAGGCTATCTCGTTGCAAAACAAAGAGATAAGCATGAAAACCTACAAAGGTAAAGTTGTGTTGATAGTCAACACAGCAAGCAAATGCGGTTTTACACCTCAATACAAAGGACTTGAAAAGTTACATCGCCAATACAAAGATAAAGGCTTGATTATACTTGGCTTTCCATGTAATCAGTTTGGGCATCAAGAACCCAATAAACAAACGATGGAAACCTGCCTGTTGAATTACGGAGTAAGTTTTCAAATGTTTGACAAAATTGAGGTTAATGGCGATAAAGCCCACCCATTGTACAAATACTTGAAAAACGAGTTGAAAGGATGTTTTGGAAATGCCATTAAGTGGAATTTTACCAAATTTCTTATTGACAGAAACGGAAATCCTGTGAAACGATTTTCCTCGTTTGTGAAACCCGAAAAAATTGAAAAAGAAATAGAAATTTTATTATAATAAAAATTTAATATAAAAACAAAAATATGAAATATGCAATAAGGTATTACTCAAAAACAGGACATATGCAAAAAATGGCAATGTCCATCGCCGCCGAAATTGACGTAAAAGCAGAAACGGTTGCTGTTCCTATAACCGAAGATGTTGATATTCTGTTTCTTGGCAGTGCTGTTTATGCTGCGGGAATTAGTGCGGAAATTAAAAAATTTATAGCAGGCTTGGACTCAAAGGTTAAAAATGTGGTGAATTTCAGTTCTGCTGCCGTATTGCCGTCATCCTATTCACAAATAAAAACGCTTCTGAAAGCAAAAAACATTCCTTTGGATGAGCGTGAATTTCATTGTCGCGGACAATTTTCGGCATTGCACCGAGGACGACCCAATGAAAAAGATTTAGACAATCTCAAAGAATTTATCAAAGAAATAGTTGGAAAATGAATATAATATTGGTTGCCGTTTCGTCTTTTATTGTAAATATTCCGCTTGGAATGTGGCGCAGTAAGTATAAGAAACTTTCGTTTATGTGGTTTTTCCTTATTCACGCATCAATTCCGTTGATTGTAACGATGCGAATTTTGCTGCATACGCCCACAGCGTTTATTCCTGTATTTATTGCAGTGGCAATTTTAGGGCAAGTATGTGGGCGCAAATGCAAAACTTTAAACGACAAGAAATGCAGAACATAAAATAAGTTTGCAAAGACGGTTTTTTTATCTTGGATTTTTCTTTGTTTCCTCTTTAAAATCATCTATTGTGTGTTTCCCAACAAAATAAAAAAATATAGGTAAAAACAAAAATAAAATTCTTATTCCAAAAAACTTTTTCATTTTTCGTTGTCAATTTTTAATTTGTTTATCCCTTCCCGCAACGATTGTATTTTGCTTTCGGCATCGGCAAGTTTTTTGCGCTCATTTTCAACAACTTCGGGTTTGGCATTGGCAACAAAACGCTCGTTGCTGAGTTTGTTTTGTGTTGATTTCAAAAAGCCTTCCAAATATACTATTTCCTTTTGCATTTTTTCGATTTCTTCCTCAATATTGATTTCCACAGGAACGGCGTATTCGGTTGTGCCAACCAAAAACGAAACCGCCCCGCCTAAACCCGACCGCGAAGGATTTTCCCCTTCGTCGGAAGAGTTGATAGATTCTATTTCCGAAATATTGCCCAATTTTTTAATCACTTCGTCAAACAATTCATTATGTTCACCAAAAATTTGCAAAGTCAGTTTTTCTTTCGGCGCAATGTTTTTTTGCTGGCGAATGCTGCGAATGCCTGCGATAATCTGTTTTGTAATCGCAAATTCCTCATCAAACGAGGCTATTTGGTCTTCAAAATATTCTTCGTCGTCATCATCTTCGTCGCCTTCGTAATATTCCGGTATTTCGCTTTCAAGTTTAGCGCTAATTTTAGGCATTTCGGTAATCATAATGCTTTCGCACTCCATATATTGCTGCAAAGCTCTCAAATAATTCTGATTGGTTTTACCTGTTTCCTTCAATTCTTTTTGAACAGTTTCAATGGTCATATCTTTTAACACTTGCCAGAGTTCTTCGGTAATAAAAGGCATAAATGGGTGCAAAATTCTCAGCAACACATCAAAATAATGAGTTGCCGCACTAATAGTATATTGGTCTATCGGCTTGCCAAATTCCGGTTTTATCATTTCGAGATACCACGCACAGAAATCGTCCCAAAACAATTTGTAAACAAGCATCAAAGCCTCTGAAATTCGGTATTTTGAAAACAAATCGTCGATTTCGACAATGGCTTTTTCCAACACTTCCTCAAACCAATCACCGGCAAGACTTGCAACATCATTAAAAGGCTCTGTAAACGAAACTTCCCAGCCCTGCACCAAACGAAACGCATTCCAAATTTTATTGCTAAAATTTCGACCTTGTTCGCATTGGCTTTCGTCGAACGGCAAATCGTTACCTGCGGGCGAGGATAGCAACATTCCCATACGAACGCCATCCGCACCATATTTTTTCATTAGTTCAATCGGGTCGGGCGAATTTCCGAGCGATTTCGACATTTTTCGCCCTAATTTATCCCGCACAATACCCGTAAAATATACATTTTTGAAACATTCTTTATTCCGATATTCATAGCCCGACATAATCATTCTTGCCACCCAGAAAAATATAATTTCGGGAGCAGTTATTAAATCGTTTGTTGGATAATAATAGTTAATCTCCTCATTATCAGGATTATTTATTCCGTCAAAAACCGAAATAGGCCAGAGCCACGACGAAAACCAAGTGTCCAGCGTATCCTCGTCCTGCCGCAGGTCGTCAATTGAAAATTGAGAATTGAGAATTGGGAATTGAGACAGTGCTTTTTCGTATGCTTGTTCTTTTGTTTCGGCAACCACAAAGGTTTTTTCGCCTGTTGGCAATGTTAAATAATATGCCGGAATGCGATGTCCCCACCAAAGTTGGCGCGAGATATTCCAATCTTTAATAGTTTCCATCCAATGGCGATAAGTGTTTTTAAACTTTGCCGGATAAAATTTAATTGTATCATTTTCAACGATTTGCAATGCAGGTTTTGCCAAATCAGCCATTTTCAAAAACCATTGCATCGAAAGTTTAGGCTCAATAGGCACATCGGTGCGTTCCGAAAAACCGACTTTATTTGTGTAGGCTTCGACTTTTTCCATTAAGCCATTTTCTTCCAGTTCTTTTTCGATTAATTTGCGCACGGCAAAGCGGTCTTTCCCTTCGTAATGCAAACCATATTGATTTAATGTTCCGTCGTCGTTAAAAATATTGAGCGTTTCCAAACTATATTTTTCGCCGAGCATATAGTCGTTTACATCGTGAGCAGGCGTAACTTTGAGGCATCCTGTACCAAATTCCATATCAACATACTCATCCTCAATCACCGGAATTTCGCGGTTACAAACAGGCACAATTAACCGTTTGCCCTTTAACCACGCGGTTTTTGGATTGTTGGGGTTTATGCAAACTGCCACATCTCCAAAAATTGTTTCAGGGCGGGTGGTGGCGATAATCGCTGCCTCCCCAAGCCCCTCCAAAGGAGGGGATGTCAGGGTAGTAGTATTTGCAATATTATCCAAAGGAAGGGGCGTTTGGGTTAGTACTGCTTTGATAGTTTCAAGCACTTTATCAGTATTTCCTATAACTTCTTCGTTTGAAAATCTTATGACACTAAAACCAAGATTGTTTAAAATTTCGGTTCTTGCTCTATCGTGTTCCACAGCATCAGGCTCATTATGGTATCCGCCATCCACTTCAATTATCAATTTTTTTTGCAAACAGACAAAATCAACAATGAAATCACCAATAACGTGTTGTCTGCGAAAACGCAGGTCAAAATTTTTTCTACGCAACATTTCCCAAAGCGCACTCTCTGCCTCAGTCGAAAATCTGCGCATATTTTTAGCAAATTCTTTCAATAAACCATAATTAGCAATGTTAGCAGTAAGATAGCCGAAATTTGTTTCTACGCTGCTAACATCCCCCCCTTCGGGGGGGCTTGGGGGGGCGGCAATCTTATATCTCAAATAATACAATTTCCCATTTTGTTCCTTATAATTAACCTCTTCGTCGGAAATGGCGGTAAGGGCTTTCGGATCCCAGTTAACCATTCGTACACCTCTGTAAATCAATCCTTTGTTGTGCAAATCTACAAAAACTTTTATTACACTTTCGCTGCGTTTTTCGTCCA
>JAITXR010000061.1 GCA_031284665.1 Paludibacter sp. | reverse complement strand
TCAACTATGGCTATTGTCGTTTCTGTCGCCTTGGCGCTTTTTAGGATGGTGGCCAGCATGTACAATCCTTTTTCGGTGAAGGCGTTTGGCAGTTTTCGCTTGCCTCCCCAACTTGAAGTCGAAAATTTCGACTTCAAGTTTTCCCATTCATATTCATTCAAATCAAGAATATAACCATAAGGAAACTTGTCAAAATTATTTTTTACGGCTTCATTAATGCGTTTTGTTTCGACAGCATACAATTCTGCAACATCGCTATCAAGTATAACTTGCTGATTGCGAAGCATCATAATTTTGTTTTCAACATTTTCAAATTTTATTAATTCATTCATAATTTGAAATTTCATTTTTAGGTTATCGAAAATTTAGATAACCTATTGATTTTAAGTATGTAATCGAAGTTTTCGACATCCTCATTTTGTATAATGTTTTAAGGTCGAATTTTTCAACTTTAAATAATAATTCTAAAAAACTTAATTCTTAACTCTTAATAATTTCTCTGTAAGTTTCTTTTGGTTCTTCAAGATTTTCGATACTTTCAACGTCAATATTTGTCATATTACGATAGATATTTATAATAATGGCTATTGCCACTGCTGCCTCGCACGCCGAAATTGCTATTGTGAATAACACAAAAAACATTCCTTCGTAGCGTTCGGGGAAAAGATAGCGATTGAACGCGGCAAAATTCAGGTCGGCGGCATTCAAAATCAGTTCAACCGAAATGAGCAGCATTAACAGGTTTTTACGAGTCAAAAAGCCGTATATTCCTGCAAAAAACATTATCAAAGACACAGCAATATAGCCCTCCAACGGAACAACACCTGTGAAAAAATTTTCAAATAGTTCAATTATTTTTGACATAGTTCAGAATTTTTAATTTTTAATTCTTAATTGTTTTTAACTTCTTTTTCGTCCAATCATTATTCCACCAACAATACAGGCGAGCAAGAGAATACTTATCGCCTCAAATGGCAGCAGATATTGAAATTTTTCTGTTCCCATAAGAGTTTCGCCAATGTCTTGCATTGCTAATTCGCTGTTAGACACAAATTTATAAACTCTGTTGATATTATAAAAAATAATGCTTGCACAAAATGCAATTCCCACCAGCGACACAGAAAGTGCCGAGAAACGCCTTTTGAACGGAACTTTTGCAATTTTTTCGCCCGGACGGTGAGTGAGCAAAATTCCGAAGATAAACAGCACCATTACACCACCGGCATACACCGCAATTTGTACGGCAAAAAGATAGTGATAATTCAGCAGCAAAAACATTCCTGCAACGCCAAGCAGCACAAAAAGCAGAAAAGTTGCCGAGCGAATAATTTTTGTGGTGGTAACGGTAAGTACCGAAAATACTGCAATTACCAGCGCAAGTGTGTAGAAAATAATATGTTCAGCCATTTTATTAATTTTAAATTTTTAATTATATTTTTTTTATTGTCAGAACTTTGATTTATTTGTTTTTTTTTGATTAAATACGATTTTCTTTATCATAAAAATCACATTAATCATATTAAAATCATAGTTCAGACGTTTTTGATTTTTTCTCTCAGTTTTGAGTTTTCCTGATTAAGTTTAAGCACAAGTTTTTCGCGCGTAAAGGCTGCTCCTTCGAAATTGTTGCTAAATTCGATAGCCTTCGACGGACAACTTATTACGCAAAGATTACAAAAAGTGCACATTCCCATATCGTAAAAATATTTGTCCAAAGCACGTTTTGTTTTTCCGTCTTCTGTTTCTATCTGTTTGGTAATCACCTTGATAGTGCCGTTCGGGCAATTCATCGCGCAAATTCCGCAAGCGGTACAGGCGTGTTCATTGTTTGTGTCGTGCGGCATTGTGAGCATTGCACGAAAACGCGGCGAAATCTGTAACGTTTTACGATTTTCCGGGTATTGACTCGTTACTTTTTTCCTTAAAAACACTTTTAGTGTTACCGACAAGCCTAAAACAAGCGATTTCAGCCCTGTAAATATTCCTGCAAAATATTTTTTTAATTCATTCATATATTTTTTATTTTTATTTGCTTATATAAAATTATTGTTGTACCTTTGTGTTTTCAAAATACGACAAATTGGCTATTGGGCGTTCTCTCGGGCTTTTTTGTCGTTATTTTTTTCTATCGCCGTTATACAATATTGAATATTGTTGCCACTACCCCGCAGAACACCTACCGTCAGTTTAATCACTCCTACTCCATCTTTTTCATATTCCATCAAAATCATATCTTTAAACCTGCTTTGATTGGCAGTATTTGGTTTCGGTTTTGAAATTTCCTTTACAAGAGCAAGTTCCAATATTTCAGTCAAATAAGTAACAGCAAGCGTAGAAATATACCTTTTTGCTGCCTGCTCGGCTGTTTCCTGAATAGAAAGAAATCTCACATAAATAAACTCTTTCAAATCTGCATTATATATACGTTTTTCAGGGTTTGTGCTTACCCAACTCGCATAAAAATCTTTAATAATTTGCTCTCTTTGTTTGACGACTTCAATGTTTGTGCCGTCAGGAATCTCTAAATTCATTTTCTTATTTTTTCGCCGCTAATGCGCTAATAATTATTTTTTTTTACAAAGCATAAATTAACACCCAAATTCCATTTCTAATTAATGCAAGTTTATTTTGTTTTGCATTTTTTAAATAAAAAATTGATACAATTAATAAACAGACAAAACCAACCAACCCTACAAATGGCATATAAGCACCAAATGGCCAATGTAAAATTTTAAAAAGAATACTGATAATTAGCAATGATAATGCTACACCATTTATAATATATAATACGCCATTTTTACATGCTTGAAAAATATAAAAAATAGAAAGACACAAAAAAGCCAACATTAAAATTACATTACAATAATAAATATGTAACAGTTTCAAAATCAATGCAATAACAGCAAAACTTGTAAAAAACCATTC
>JAITXR010000346.1 GCA_031284665.1 Paludibacter sp. | reverse complement strand
GTTTTTTCAATTGATTATTACTGCTATTTTTTGGCAAAAAACATTTGATTTTTGATTTTTTCAAGGATAACATTGATAATGGTAGATTGGCAGAAAAAATTAAATAAATTTTTGCAACGCTTGTGCAAATTTTAGCATCTATATATGTAAACAGGTTTTGTTATAAATCATATCAAAAAGAAAAAATTATGAAAACGAAAATTTTTATTACAATTTTATCTATCTTCGCATTGTGTGGATGTGAACTAAAAACTTAAAAAATAATGAAACAAGTATTATTACACTGTGTTTTTCTTGTTTTGGCAATTTCAACTGTTGTTGGGCAAAGCAATTTTTATGGCAAACTTGCCGACTCAACTATTGTTTTGACAAAACAAAAAGTTCAGTACGACCCAAGTTATTTTCGGATTCCATATCCAAACGGCGATGTGCCTGCAAATAAAGGTGTTTGTACAGATGTGATTATACGTGCATACCGAAAATTAGGAATTGATTTGCAAAAAGAAGTTCACGAAGATATGAAAGCAAATTTTAGCAAATATCCAAAAATTTGGGGTATGAAAACTACTGATACAAACATTGACCACAGACGAGTGCCAAATCTTATGACTTTTTTTTCGCGTCGTGGAACTGCAAAAAAAATAACTTCAGACCCAAAAGATTATCTGCCGGGCGACATTGTGTGTTGGAATTTGAGCGGTGGAATAAACCACATAGGAATTGTGGTAAATAAAAAATCGACTGACGGACAAAGATATTTAATCGTTCATAATATCGGGCGCGGGCAAATGATTGAAGATTGTTTGTTTCGATTCACTATTATTGGGCATTATCAATATATTGAGATGTGAGTAGCAAATATTAAGTATCAAGTATTAAGTATAAAGTAACAAGTATAAAGTAACAAGTATAAAGTAACAAGTATGAAGTATTGAGTAGCAAGTATTGAGCAGCAAGTATTGAGTATCAAGAGTTTACTGCTCTATATTGTATATCGTATTTTCCCACTCTCCACTCTCCGTTCTCCACTTTTCTAAAAGTATTTAATTTCTTTCGCTTCTATCGAAGTCAGCAGATTATTTGCCAAGCGGCTTGCTCCAAAGCGGAAAAGTTTATTTGTCAGCCAATCGTTACCCAAAATTTGTTGCACAAGCGTATAATGTTTCACGGCATCTTCGGTAGTCGAAATTCCGCCGGCAGGTTTGTATCCTATTTTTTCGCCTGTTTTTTCGTGCCATTCGCGTATAGCATTGCACATTACAAAAGTGGCTTCGGGCGTGGCGGCAACCGGAATTTTTCCTGTTGATGTTTTGATAAAATCAGCACCGGCAGCCATTGCTATTATCGATGCGCGTTTAATGTTGGCGGCAGTTTTGAGGTCGCCTGTTTCCAAAATAACTTTAAGGTGAGCGGCTCGGCAAGTGGATTTAATTTCGGTCAGTTCTTCGTAAACTTCGTCGTATTTGCCTTCCAAAAATTTGCCGATTGAGATTACAACGTCTATTTCGCTGGCTCCTGCAAGTACAGCCATTGCGATTTCAGCAATTTTCACTTCTATAAATGTTTGCGACGAGGGGAAACCTGCCGCCACCGAAGCAATGCCGATGTTTTCGGTCAGATTTTCTTTTACCGTTTGCACCATTGCCGGATATACGCAAAGCGCAGCAACGTTGGGCAAAGTCGGGAAATTAGCCTTAAACTGATTTACCTTGTTGGTCATCGATTGAATAGCCGAAACCGTATCGCTGCCGTTAAGCGAAGTGAGGTCTATCTGATTGAGGCATTGACGATAAACGGTCGCATTATTATTTTGGTCGTAATGCTCGGATATTATTTTGGCAGTTTGAGTTTTTACTGCATCGTCATTTAGATTACAATTGTAAACGCTAAATAGTTGTTCAAAATCTTTCATAATTTATTTAAGTAAATGGTTAATTTTATTCGTTAAGTCGCGCGATAATAGTTTCGTTTCCGACGGTTTTTTCGCCTACGGTAACATACACTTCCGCATCCAAAGGCAGATATAAATCCACCCGAGAGCCAAATTTTATAAAGCCGAGTTGTTCGTTTACGGTACATATTTTCCCCACGTGCGCATAAGTAACAATTCGTCGAGCAAGTGCACCGGCAACCTGACGGACAAATACTTGCGATTTTGCAGGAGTTTCGATAACAGTGGCTGCACGCTCATTCTCGTGGCTCGATTTTGGCAAAAAAGCCATCATATGTCTTCCGCTGTTACGCCAAGTTTTTATTATTTTTCCGGCAATAGGATACCATTGAGCGTGAACATTAAAAACCGACATAAAAATTGAAACTTGAATCCGTTTGTCGCCAAAAAACTCGTTTTCATCGGTAATTTCCACAACTACAATTTCGCCATCCGAAGGAGCAATAACCATACTTGGGTCGTCGATTTCGGCAACGCGCGATGGATTTCGGAAAAAGTACACGAAAAACAACAGCACCAATGCCGAAAGAATCGTGGTTACCATAAAAGGAAAATGCGGAAAGCGAAAGTAAAAAAATAAATTGATTGCAAAAAGGGTAAACATTGTCGATAAAAGTAATATTTTCCCTTCTTTGTGAATTTTGATTTTCATTATGTTTATATTTATATTTTTAAAGATTAAAGAACAAAGACAGTGATTAACGATTAGTGATTTACTATAAACTATTCACTATCAACTCTCCACTATCAGTCTATCTCTTCGTATTTTTCAAATAAAAAGTCGTTGTACGGATAACGTTCGGTATGAATTTCTTTAATTTTATTGTAAAGCAGCGATTTTAATTCATCAACATTAGTTTTTTCAGTTGCCGAAACGAA
>JAITXR010000345.1 GCA_031284665.1 Paludibacter sp. | reverse complement strand
GAACGGCATTGTTTTTTAGTACGTAAACCCATTTTTCGGGAAAATCGAACAGCGATTTTTTATCGGCTGCATAGCCCGAAAATAACGAGCCTGCTAATAGAAGGGTGAAGATAAGTTTTATTTTCATTTTGTTTATAATTTTCGTGTGGTTTGTGTGGTTTGTGGTTTTGTATTTAATATTCCGTTATTTTTATGGCATTTGTTTTAGTCCTTCCCAACGTACATTCCATTTTCCGTCTTTTGGAAATCCGGGATTTTTTTCGCTGCAACCATCCCAGCCTGCACACATCATTGCTACTGCGGTTAATAATCCACCGTTTCCGGGAAGATAAATTCGCAGGCGCGAGTCCTGATAATTATGCCCACTGACAAGGTAAGTATTTGTGCGTTTGTTCATTAGCAATGCGCCAACTGCTTTTTCGGGCTCGCCAAGTCGGGCGGCGCACATTGCTACCATCGGATAATCCCAACCCCAAGTTTTTCCCCAATTCCAATTATCCCACACCCATTCAAGAGTGTTTTTCATATAATCCGGGCGCACAAGTTTGCATTGCGGCAAAATTCCCACAGCCCCAAGTACAGCGGGATGGTCGGAGGTGAAACGAATATCCTTGTAAGTATCTACGGCATTTTCGGATGCGAGATACAGTTTTGGCTCCATATCGTCGGTTGCCGTAAGTGGCGAAAGTTTATCAATCAGTTCGTCCCATTGCGGTTTGCGTTGCAGTCCGGCACGCTCGCGCCACATTTGCGCTACTTGCATTGCGTAATGCCAATACGATAATTCAAAAGGAGGATTTACGGTTTCGGAGGCGCGGAGTGTTTCCTGAGCGGCAATAATTCCTTTTAGAACATAACGCCCTTCGAGTTCGTCGTAAGTGGCAAACGACGCCATAAATTCGGCAGTAGCGTTTACTAATTCGGCATATTTTGCAATTATTTCGGGCGATGGATTGTTACGATAAAGCAATTCGGCAAAATAAATAAAATGTGGTTGCTGCCAAATGAGGAACGACCCAACTTTTGATGGTGCTTCGAGTGCTGTGGGGTCGGTCATTTTCATCCATCTGATACCTTTAAATCCCTGTCGTTCTGCTATTTGCTTGGCGATTGGCGCAGCGGTATTATACCAATCCATACTGCGTTCGAGCAAATCGGCGTGATTCCAAAGCGGAAAATGAGCGGCGTGCCACCAATGCATTTCGAGGTGATATTTGCCGTACCAACTGTTAAAAGTTAAACCGGTTTCTTGTGGCGGATAGTTTCCGGCACATTGAATAGCCGTTAAATATTGGCTCAAAACTACTCGGCGTTCGAGTTCTTTGGCGCGGTCGTCGGTGCATTGCGAAAAATCGACAACTGCACCTTTTTCCCAGAAATTTTTCCAATACTCACTGCTGCTATTGCTTACAAGCGAATAACTGTCCTTGATTTTCGGGTCGGCAGTGCTTGCATTTTGCTTAAATTCACAAGTAAATGCAAAATTATTACTTTTGGCTGTAACAATAATATAATGTGGCTCTTTTTCGGCTACTTCAAAATTTTCACTGCCCGCAAACGTAACGTAATAGCGAGTAGTATCTAATGTTCGCTCAATATTAAAACTGTTTTTTGTTTTATTGACAAGCGCAGTTGAATGTTTCTGCGGAACAGTAAAATCGCTTGCATCGTCGGTATGTTTGCCGGTAGGGTAGGGGAAATGCAGCGAGATTTTCAGTTTGCCCGCTTTTATTAACGATGAATTTATCGAAACCGCAATTTTGTCGCTGTTTGGGTCGGCGGATGTTTTTACAGTAACGCTATCGCCTTCAAACTCAAATTTACTTGTAATAATTCCTGTCCAAAGGTCGAGTCTTTGATATACATTTTTGATGTTTTCGGCTTTTGCTTTTTCGCCGTTTGCAGATATAAGTTCCAATCCAACATAGCCGAGATGGATACGATGCGGATTTTCGCGAAAATAATTTGATGCAGCATACGGACGACCATCGTCTTTATTAAACTGAGTAGCATAAAGTTCGGTCGGGTTGTGGTACGGCGAATTTTTTAATGTTTCGCTGTGAAGATATTTCTCGGTATTTGGAAAACTGTGCCATCCCCACTGACTTTGCGTGCCGAGCGAAACGCCAGCCTGATACAATTCGGGGAAAGTTTGCAAACCGGTAGCATCTACGGTAAAGGCAAAATTGCCATTGCCTACCGAAAGCGACGAGAGTTCCTCAAACTCTTTAACTATTGGCGAATTACGCTGTACTAAATCGTAACGGTCGATTTTTTCGGAATTATTACCCGCGCAGGCAGTTAATGAAAGCGATAAAAATACAAACAAAAAGGGCTTGAAAATAAAAGAAGAATTCATAAAATAATGTTTTTTGTGTGTTTAGATTTTAAAAGTAGCAAAGATAATTATTTTTTTGAAAAATAATAGTTAGAGCCTGTTAAAGCATAAATTTTTTTTATTACTTTTGATTTATTAAAATATTATTACAAAAATTATGCATATAGAAACTGAACGAAAATACTTAGTATCAGGCTCTTTCAAACATTTGGCACATAGCAGCGCATTAGTAGTGCAAGCATATATTTGCCGAGGGAGCGGCACAAATGTAAGAGTGAGAATTTATGGCAATAAGGGCTATATAACTATCAAAACCAAAAGCAAAAACAATGGATTAAGTCGCTACGAATGGGAAAAAGAAATTCCGCTCGACGAGGCTCGCGAATTACTCTCGATATGCGAAGTGGGAGTGATTGAAAAAACTCGCTATCTGG
>JAITXR010000286.1 GCA_031284665.1 Paludibacter sp. | reverse complement strand
CGCACTTTGTTTGACCTGCGGTTATGGAAATTTCGCCCTTCGGGCAGTGTTTTAGGCAACATATACGTTATTCATAATATGTTTTTGACAAAGGTGTATAGTTCAAGTCCCGACACATCCACGATAAATTCTCTAACTTGGACTAAAAACAATAAAAATTTTATAATTTTGTGCAAATTATTATGGGCACAAGTTGCAAAATTTATCCCGAGGTGCCGGGACTTGCGCCAGACGGGGTAACAGCACTAATAAATTCTCATAAAAAAAAATAAGATAATATGCGAAAAATTCACTATATATTAGCAATTATGTGTTGTTTGGAGGCAAATGCACAAATATCTTTTGTTGTACAAAATATGAGCATTAGACTTTACAACATTAAAGTGAGTGAAAATCACTACTCAACAGAATATGGAAATGGTCCATTGCTGGGAGTAAAATGTATTATTAAAAATTGTTCGTTTGATACTATACAATTAGATTTTGACAAATGTCGAATATTCTTTATATTTAAATATCAAGGTCGTGAATTATTGTCAGAAGCATCTGCATTTGCTTTGCAAGAAAAAAAACCGGTGGCATTACTGCCGAATGATAGTGTAGAAATTTCTGTTGGAAAGTATTTTATAATGAGCATACCGGGAATATATAATTCGCGAAAATTTGATTATACAAAAGAAATGCTTGAAATACTACCATCAATAAGAGTGTTGTATCGGCAGAAAGATATGAAATTATATACGACAGAAATACAATCTGTAACGGTTTCGGAGGAATAAAACCCCATTTATCCGCTCGCGACGATTCACAATAGTAGTATTGGCAAATATCTGATTATTAGTATTGTACAAGCACGAATTGCAAAACTTGTACCGAGGTCTCCCGACGTGTCCTGACGTGTCCCGATTTATCGTGGATTTATCGTGGACGTGTCGGTATCCGCGCCAACGGGGTCAAAAACTTATTTTAGGAAATATGAACAAAATAAAATTATTGTTTTTTGTAGCGGCAAATATGTTGTTTGCTTGCAATTATCATACAACACAGGAATCAATTACATCCGATAATGATACTGTACAAAAGAATATATTTCAAGATTCTATTGTACAGCAGCAATCGCAAAATGTACATTTTGATACAACTATGTATTTGTTATGTAGTATTGAAAGTGATATTGAAATAGATACAATATCAACACAAGTATATTTAAAATCTGATACTATTTATATTTTTTACAAATGGATTAAAAACAATGATACTATCTGGTCAGAAAATTTAAAATATTTCACAGAATTTGAACAGGAATGGATAACTTATAGTATCAATCATTCCTTACCTAATATTTATAATATTAGTGATTTTCAGGATTTATGGAGTATTTGTGTTGATTTTGGATATAATGATTTAAAGCATAGGGGTTATGCCATTGATAAGGAAATATATAAACAATATTTATTAAATCACAAAGGATGTCTTATTGAATGGGGACATCCCGAGTCAAGAGAGGGCTTGTTTGTATGGTACGAGCCACTTAGAATATTTGTATTGTTTTATCAGCCATAATAAAAAAATAAATACTCTCCGGGAAGAATATCCGTATTTGATGTGCCTGATTTTATACGTCAATGGTCGCCTCCATTGCCACAAATAGATAATTGGAGATTATTAAAACTACTGAATATGAGAAATTTATTTTTCAGTCTTATATACTTACTGTATGTTGCAAGTCCGATAGCACAGAATGCTAAAACAAATAGTGTATATGAAGTTAACGGTTATTATTTATCAGTCTTAGACAGTTGCAGATTTGAAATATGTAAAACGATAAACGAATCGAAATCTGCTCGCGCCTATCTATAATCGCGATGTTGGCAAATATCTGATTATTAGTATCGTACAGGCACAAGTTGCAAAATTTATCCCGAGGTGTCGGGAATTGCGCCAAACTGGGATGAAATTTCAATAATTTCCATTTGTCGTAAGTATATGTTTTTTTGATTGTCGTACGTTGTACCTAAAAGCCCTTCGGGCGGTGCTTTAGGCAACATATACGTTATTCATTTAGATTAATGAAGAAGAACAGCAAGTTCAGTCCATCATTTTTGGTTTACCAAGAATGACGGGACTCACAGACGAAGTTCCACTTTATAAACTATTCAAACTATTCAAACTATTCAAACTATTCAAAAAAACTGCGTGCTAAACAAAACAAAAAAATGAAACAAAAATATTACGTTGTCTGGGAAGGCGAAGAGCCGGGAGTATATAACACTTGGGATGAGTGTAAAAAACAAATACACGGTTTTACGGATGCCAAATATATGAGTTTTGGCAGTCGTGAAGAGGCGATGCGGGCATTTTTGTCGCCACACGAAAATTATGTGGGTGTGAAAAAAAGTTGGAAAACTATGGATGCTACTGCAAAATCAAAATTCGGAGTGCCTGATACAAACAGTATTTCGGTGGATGCGGCGTGCAGTGGAAATCCAGGGAAAATGGAATATCGCGGCGTGAAAACAGATAGTAGTGAACAAATTTTTCACAAAGGATTTGAAGATGGCACAAATAATATCGGTGAATTTCTGGCAATTGTGCACGCTTTGGCGTTACTCAAACAGCAAAATAACGCTTTGCCCGTGTATTCCGATAGCAAATATGCAATCGAATGGGTAAATGCCAAAAAGTGCAATACTAAACATACTGCGACCCGACAAAATGCTAAACTTTTTGAGGTTATTGCTCGCGCTGAAAAATGGCTTGCCGAAAATACATATCCAAACCCTGTTCTCAAATGGGAAACCGAAGCGTGGGGCGAAATTCCTGCCGATTTTGGGCGAAAAAATTAAGGCGCACTATCGTTTTACAAAACGATTGATTATTGGAATATTTTTGAGCGGTAAATCTTGATGAACAATTAATGTCAAAAAGGCAATAAGCAAAATACTTTTCAGGAACAAATTTGTTATCAGCGAGTTATAATTTATGTTTTGGCTGACAATGTAAATGGCTATCGCTACTATCAGATAAAATCCAATCGATTTGAGATTATACGGAACAGGCATCACTTTCCGCCCCCAAAAATATGAAATCAGCATAATTAAACCATAGCAGGCAAATTCCGCCCACGCGCAGCCATAAAAGCCATAGCGCGGCACAAGCCATAAATTTCCGGCAACTATTACTATCGTGCCAATAATCGAAATAATAGCCCCAACCATTGTGCGGTCGCTGAGTTTATACCACAGCGAAAGGTTGAAAAAAATCCCCTGAAATATAAACGATACCAAAATAATAGGCACTACTCCCAATCCACTCCAGTATTCCGGCGCGATTGCATATTTTATAACATCAATATAAAGTACCATTCCCAAGAAAATCAGCAGCGAAAAAATCACGAAAAATTTCATCGCATCAGCGTATGCTTGAACGCTGTTTTTATCCTTATTTTTGGCAAAAATAAACGGCTCGTAAGCATAACGAAACGCCTGAGTAAACATCAGCATAATAAGTGCAAGTTTTGATGTTGCGCCGTAAATACCAAGTTCGGCAGCACCTTTTGCGCCACTTACCAAATGCGGATAAAGAATTTTGTCAAGAGTTTGATTCATAATTCCAGCAATGCCAAGCACAAGCAGAGGCAATGAATATCTCAGTATTCTGCGCAAAAGCGTAAAACGGAAATCGAGTTTTTCGGCAAAAATATATGGCAACAAAAATAGAGTTTGAATGGCTGTGGAAAGAATATTTGACACAAACACATAACCTACTCCATAATCGGGTCGGTAAAACCAATCAATTAGCGTTGGCGAAGTTTTGGCAATTGCCGGACAAGCAACCAAGAAAAACAAGTTAAAAGCCACATTTAGCGCGACAAAAAGCAGTTTTAGCGCAGCAAATTTCACAGGGCGTTTTTTGAAACGCAGATAAGCAAACGGAATTGACGCAAAGGCATCGATTGCTACAATCACGCCAAGCATTGCAATATATTCCGGAAACTTTTCGTAGCCAAGCATTGCGGCAAAACTGTGGCGAAACAACATCACCACAATCGCAAATAATATTGACGTAATCCCTATAGAAATCAGCGAAGTAGTATAAACTGCGCCTGAATTTTCGGCGTTATCGTTAGCAAAACGGAAAAAGCCGGTTTCCATTCCGTAAGTAAGAATTACCAGCAACAAAGCAGTCCAAGCATATAGATTTGTAACCACACCATAATCTGCACTACTTGCGAGCACATAGGTGTAAAGCGGGACGAGCAGCCAGTTAATGAATTTCCCTAAAATACTGCTAATACCATAAATTGCAGTTTCTTTGGCAAGAGTTTTTATCTGTTTTTCGGGCATAATATTTGTGTTTTTTTGTAAGCGACAGCAAAGGTATAAATTTTTTATTTAAAGCAATTATCATAATTCATTAATGATATTTTTTATAAAATCCCTAAAAAACAGCCCTGCTGATTATCAACAAGTTACATTTTATATTTGTTAAATAACGTTAAACTGCAAAAAATTTGCATTATTAAAAAACTTTTTTGCCATTTTAATTGTTTATATTTCGACTTTGGTAATTGTAAATAAAATAATGTAAATATATCACGCATATTTTTTTTAGAGATTTTTCAAGTTGTTTATGGAAATTAGATGGAAAAATGAAGATAAGCAACTATACAAGATTTTCAAAAAAAAGAATTTTTACAAAATGGTCAATTAACAGTACCAAAAATACCCAAATCAAAACATTAAAAATTATTTTAAAATCAAAAACAATGAAATTAGAAACTGAAAAACTCGTTCTGTTAGGATTAAACCCCAAATTAAGAGAATTAATGAAGATATCAGTATATGAAATTGGCAATTTTACATTTGATGTCGAAAATCGCCTGCTAAAACACGGGAAAGAAGCCATAAAACTTACCAGCAAAGAATCGTACTTACTTGTAATGTTGGCAGCCAATCCTAACACATTTCTTCAACGTAAAGACATTTTGAACACAATTTGGGGCGAAGATAGTTTCCGCGCCTCACGCAGTATGGACGTGTATATTTGCAAATTACGCCGTCTGTTAAGCAAAGAAAGCAATATTAATATTGTGAATTATCACGGTAAAGGACACAAACTTATCATTGCTCAATAAAATATTGATTATACTTTTTTGTAAATAAAAATGTCAAACAATTTCAAAAATTGCTTGACATTTTTTATATGCTGATTTTTAGAACAATACGCTATTCGCTTTCAATCCTCCATTCTCCGCAAAAAAGGATATTTAGCGAGCAAAAGTTTTTTCTTGTTGTCTAAATCTTGCCGAAACAAGTTCGATTGTTCGGAATTGGGATGTATTGGACGATGCGAAACTTGGGCGTAAAAGTTCTCGAGTTCTTGCTTTGTCTGTTCAGTTGTGCTGTCGAAAAAAGTTTCGCCAAATCGCTCCCAAATATAATCAATCGCCACTGTCGAAGGATGCAGCATATCGGGCGAATAAAAACGGTAATCGCGCAATTCGTCGTTTACAATTTCGTATGCCGGAAAATAAAATGAGTTGGCAAATTGTTCGGTAATTTGCTCAATAGCAAGCAATAACACCGCTTTACTGCGATTATTTTCTGTAGCCCCATCTTTGAAATGCCGAATGGGACTGACGGTAAAAATAAATTTCTTTTGAGGGAAAAGTTGCAAAATATCTTTGTAAGTTGCCACAATTTCGTCCGTTGATAGTCGTCGCCGCCGAAAGCGATTGCTTGGTAATTTATGACAATTTGCCACTACCGCTGCTGATTCAATATCTTCATAAACCCACGCAGTGCCAAAGGTAATAAGCACAATATCAGATAATTGAAAATTATTTTGAGCCGCCACAAAACGTGAATTAATTTTGTTTAAAGTGTTTTCAAGCGTTGTGTCCGAAAATAAAGTGCTGAAACAAAATGAGTTCCAAAGCGAGTTTGCCTCAAAAATATCGTTTTCGGTAAACGTGGTTTTGCTAAGTAGCAATTTTATACTTTCAACAATCGAAACCG
Source organism: Paludibacter sp. (assembly GCA_031284665.1). Lineage (GTDB taxonomy): Bacteria > Bacteroidota > Bacteroidia > Bacteroidales > Paludibacteraceae > JAITXR01. Next base: position 1,222 of record JAITXR010000286.1, on the reverse strand, counting down.
GATTGAAAAGTACGCCAAATGGATTTACATCTATCTGAAAATAAGCATTTTCCAACTTGCTGCCAATGTTTGTCGAGAAACACGAGCCGAAAGAAATCAATCTGCTTTGATAATCGATTTTCCATTCGCAGGGGCTGATATTTACTTTTGTTCTGAAATTTTTGTCCATTGTTTATCGCGTTCGTCATAAATTCGGTTGATAATATCCACAACTTTAACGCCTTCGCAAATAGGAGTTGCAATTTTTTTATCATCAACAAGCGTATCTATAACATTTTGAATTACATAGCCGTGATTTTGCGCCGAGCCTTTGTATAATCCGTAATCGTTTGGCGGATTCGATGCAGGAAGTGTCGGCATTGTGTAATTACGTATATTACAACTAATTACCTCGTTCATATATTGACCGGCAACTTTTACTGTACCCTGTTCGCCAATAATGGTAATGCTGCTTTCGAGGTTTTGCTCCCATACCGAAGTTGTATAATTTAACACTCCAACGCCGCCGCCGACAAAGTCAAAATTCACAGTACCGCTATCCTCAAAGTCGCTTAAATTGCTGTGATTGAAATCATTAAATTTTCCTTGTATATTTTTTATATCGCCAAAAAGCCAATAAATAATATCTATAAAATGCGAGAATTGAGTAAAAAGCGTGCCGCCATCGAGTTTGGCATTTCCGTGCCAATTTTGTCCTGTATAATAACGTTCGTCGCGATTCCAAAAGCAATTCACAGCCACCATATAAATTTTGCCAAGTAGTTTATTATCAACTATTTGCTTAAGCCAAATTGTAGGCGGCGAATAACGATTTTGCATTACGCAGAAAACTTTTCGCTTTACGGCGAGCGAAGTTTCGAGTATCCGCTGAGCCTCAGAATTATGTAGTGCCACAGGTTTTTCGACAACCACGTTTTTACCCGCCACAAGCGATTGAATGGCATAGTCGGCGTGATAATAATTTGGGGTACAGATATTTACCACATCAATATTTAAATTGGCTGACAGCAAAGCATCAAGACTGTTGAAATACGGGATATTTTTATCTGCAAAACCCGAAAGTTCGGCGGGAAGAATATCGGCTACTGCGGTCAAATTTGCGTTAGGATTTTGGTTTATCATTTCAGCATGTCGTTTCCCGATATGCCCGAAACCAACAATTGCAAAGTTTATCATCGTGTTGTTTGTAAAATAAAAAGACAAAATAATGTAAAATGTAAAA
>JAITXR010000239.1 GCA_031284665.1 Paludibacter sp. | reverse complement strand
ATTGCTTTTTTCAGCACAACAGTAACTCTGCTGTAAAGTTTTGCGCCATAATTATAACCTGCTATCGGCTGCATTCCTTGATTGATGCCAAAAACTACCATCAAAAAGAAAAACGAAATCCTATTCACAATGCCATAAGCCCCTACCGACAAATCGCCACTGTGGTGGATAAGTCCTTGATTTATAACCACAACAATAAGGCACGCCACCAAATTCATTAAAAATGGCGACACGCCTATCGAAATTATATCGATAATAAGTTTGCGCCTGAGGCGGAAAATCCCCTTTTTTATATGAATGAAAAAATCGGGATTGCTGAAAAATTTCAGTTGCCAAAGGAATATAACAAATTGCGAAATAATAGTAGCAAAGGCACTTCCACGTATTCCCCAGCCGAAAACAAAAATAAACAGCGGATTTAACACAATATTTATTAATATCGTATAAAGTGTGGCATACATCGATTGACGGGGCTTGCCTGCCGAACGCAGCAGAGCATTTAAGCCCATATACGAGTGAATAAAAATATTACCGGCAAGAATAATACTCATAAAATCGTAGGCGTATGGTAAAGTTTCGTGGCTTGCTCCGAAAAAAATCAGAATTGGTTTCAGGAAAATTAACGCCGTAAAACCAAACAATCCACCAAGTATAACATTGAGCAACAGGACATTACCCAAAATTTCGCTGCCGGACTCGTAGTCCTTTTGCCCCATACGGATTGAAAGCAAGGTTGCAGCACCAACGCCAATCAGCGACCCAAAAGCAGCCGAAAGATTCATTATCGGGAAACAAATAGCCAAACCCGAAATTGCTAACGAGCCTACTCCGTGACCAATAAAAATGCTGTCGGTAATGTTGTAGAGCGACATTGCCGTCATTGAAATTATCGATGGAATGGCATAACGACGAAGTAATTTTCCTATATTTTCGCTACCAAGCAATAATAGCGATTGAGCGTTTGTTTGCATATTTGTAACTGAATTTTCTACAAAAGTACAAAAAAATTACTTGTTAGTGATAGAAAATAAACAAGATTTAATGATTAATTAATCATTATTTCCCAATCACCCCTAATTCTTTTCCCACTTTTGTAAACGCTGCGATACATTTATCTAAATGCGTAACTTGGTGAGCTGCCGATAGTTGCACTCTAATGCGGGCTTGTCCCTTAGGCACTACCGGAAAATAAAAACCGGTAACGTAAATTCCTTCGTCGAGTAAAAGGCGAGCCATTGTTTGCGATAATTTTGCATCGTAAAGCATTACAGCGCAAATGGCTGATTCGGTGGGTTTTATATCGAAACCTGCCAATTTCATTTTGCTTACAAAATAATCGGTATTACTATGAAGTTTATCCTGTAAAACGTTGCTTTGCCTTATTATTTCAAATGTTTTGATTCCGGCGGCGGCAATCATTGGCGGAATAGAATTTGAGAACAGATAAGGACGCGAGCGTTGACGAAGAAGTTCAATAATTTCGCGTTTGCCGGTAGTGAAACCACCCACCGCACCGCCAAAGGCTTTGCCAAGCGTGCCGGTAATTATTTCGATTTTCCCACGTAGATTGAAACGCTCGGTAACTCCGCCTCCGTTTTTGCCCACCACACCTGCCGAGTGCGACTCATCTACCATTATCATTGCGTTGTATTTTTCGGCTAAAGCATAAATTTTGTCGAGAGGCGCAACATTGCCGTCCATCGAAAAAACGCCGTCGGTAACTATCAGGCGAAAACGTTGTTCCTGCGATTTTTGCAGTTGAGTTTCCAAATCTGCCATATTAGCATTTTCGTAACGATAACGTACTGCTTTACAGAGACGTACGCCATCAATAATAGAGGCGTGATTGAGCGTATCGGAAATTACGGCATCGTTTTCGGAAAGCAGCGGCTCGAACACACCGCCATTTGCATCAAAGCAGGCAGCATACAAAATTGCATCTTCCGTGCCAAAAAAATCGCTGATTGCCCGCTCCAATTGTTTGTGTAAATCCTGAGTGCCACAGATAAAGCGCACCGACGACATTCCGTAGCCGTGAGTGTCGAGAGCCGATTTTGCAGCGGCAATAAGTTCGGGATTATCGGCAAGTCCCAAATAATTATTGGCACAGAAATTAAGCACTTCTTGTGTGTTATTTACCTTTATTTCAGCACTTTGAGCCGAAGTAATTATTCTTTCTGTTTTATATAAACCGGCATTTACAATCTCGGAAATTTCGGCTTCTAAATGTTGTTGAAAATTTGCGTACATAATATTTTGGTTAAGGATTAAATCTTGTTTTATTGACAAAAATAAGTAATTTTTCTTACCTTTGCAAGCGAAAACTAAAATACATAAGTAATGTAAAATGTAAAATGCAGAATGTAAAATGTAAAATGCAAGTTTACAACTATTTACAAAAACTTCTAACTTTCAACTTCTATCTTTTAACTTTCAACTTTCAACTTCTAATTTCTAACTTCTAATTTCTAACTTCTAATTTCTAACTTCTAACTTCCAATTTTAACAATGATTACGCTTTCGAATATTTCAATACAATTTGGCAAACGAGTGCTTTTTTCGGATGTAAATCTGAAATTTACAGGTAACAATTGCTACGGAATAATAGGTGCAAACGGTGCCGGAAAATCAACACTAATTCGTATGCTCAGTGGCGAACTTGACCCTACACGAGGCACAATCGGTATCGGCACAGGCGAGCGGCTTTCGGTGCTTGAGCAAGACCACTTCAAATTTGACGAAACAAATGTTATCGAAACAGTGATGCAAGGACATTCGGAACTTTGGGCAATAAAAACCGAAAAAGACAATATTTATCTAAAAGCAGATTTCACCGACGAGGATGGCATTCGTGCATCGGAATTGGAAGAAAAATTTGCCGAAATAAACGGCTGGAATGCCGAAAGCGATGCGGCTGCGTTGCTCAGCGGACTTGGAATTGCTGAGGATAAACATTATATGTTAATGAAAGATTTGAGCGGAAAAGAAAAGGTTAAAGTGCTGTTAGCGAGAGCGTTATTCGGCAATCCTGATAATTTGTTGCTCGACGAGCCTACCAACGACCTTGACTTGGAAACTGTGATGTGGCTCGAAAACTTTTTGGCAAACTACGAAAATACTGCGCTCGTGGTTTCGCACGACCGCCATTTTCTTGACTCAATCAGCACTTACACCGTAGATATTGACTATGGAAAAATAAAACTTTTTGCCGGCAACTATTCGTTCTGGTACGAATCGAGCCAACTTGCTCTACGTCAGCAACAAACGCAAAACAAAAAAGCAGAGGACAAACGCCGTGAACTCGAAGAATTTATTCGCCGTTTTAGTGCAAATGTGGCAAAATCGAAACAGGCAACCAGCCGCCGAAAAATGCTCGAAAAACTTAATGTTGACGAAATTCAGCCATCAACACGCCGTTATCCGGGAATAATATTCACACCGCTGCGAGAGCCCGGAAATATGATACTCGAAGTGTCGGGATTAAGCAAAACTACCGACGACGGAAAAACTTTGTTTGCCGATGTGAATTTTAATATCGAAAAAAATGATAAAATAGTTTTTGTAAGTCGCGACCCGCGCGCTATGACTTCATTTTTTGAAATAATTAACGGCATTGACAATAATTATAAAGGAAGTTTCCGATGGGGCGAAACTATCACAACGGCTTACTTGCCACTCGACAATTCGGCGTTTTTCGAAAATGGACTAAATCTGCTCGATTGGGTGGCGCAATTTTCAGACGACACGCTGGAATCAAACCTGCGCAGTTATCTGGGGAAAATGCTGTTTTCGGGCGAAGAAGTTTACAAAAAATCGCAAGTGCTTTCGGGAGGTGAAAAAATGCGCTGTATGATTATCCGAATGATGCTTGCCAATGCCAATGTAATGACGCTCGACTCGCCGGCAAACCACCTCGATTTGGAGAGTATTCAGGCATTTAACAACACGCTTACTAATTTTAAAGGCAACATTTTAATGTCCTCGCACGACCGCGAATTTATTCAAACCGTCTGCAACCGCATAATTGAATTTACGCCCAAAGGCATAATCGATAAACATATGGATTTTGACGATTATATTACTTCCGAAGATATTAAAGCGACGCAAGATAGAATGTATAATTAATGATAATAAATTACTATATTTGTTGTTTTAACAAAAATACTAAATAGTTTACATTATGAAAAAAATCATTCTTTTATCGCTTTTTGCAATAAGGGTTTTATTGGTTTTTGCACAATCTTTTACTGTTAAATACACTTGTGAGTAGATGAAAACAACAGACAAAAATCCATCTTATGTAAGCAATGAGCGATTTTATTTAAGTCCTCACGCCTATTCCACTATATTGTTTGAACAAGAATTAAACAAACGAAATATTAAATATAGCAAAAATGATTTAGCAATTTTGCAACCATATATAGTGTTTTCGTTTTTAAAAAAAGATTTGGATATTGTTACTAATATTTTTGATAAAATTCAACAAGAGGAGTTTGGTGTAATAGATTATATAAAAAAAGGGAAAAAGAAAAAAAGAAAAACAATCGAGCATCGCCAAAAAACAATAGTAAAAATAATATTTTTGCTGATAGTTGTTATAATAGTCTTAGTGTGTTTTATTAAATAATATTTTGTTCAGTTGCGCAATAACCGCGTAGTATGGAATGCAAACCCATTCGCCGCAAGTGTGCAACAGTTGTATAGTTCAAGTCCCGACACATCGGGATAAATTCTTTAACTTGGACTGAAAACAATAAAAATTTTATAACTTTGTGCAAATTAAAAAAACTCCGTTCGCACCGATGCTGACGTGTCGGTATCCGCGCCAATATGGTTTCTTTAAAAAATTGCAATTACGAATAAAAATATATAGAATATGAAACAAACATTGTATTTTGGCTGTCTTATTGTATTTATTGCACTTTTTTCGTGCAAACAAAAACCCGCTTATGTTATTGCTGTAAGTGGTAGTACACGCCCTATTGAAGAACTGAAAAATCTTGTTTTAGAAAAAGGGGATACCGTTGCTTACGATGAACTATGTACTGCTTTTATGCGTGAAAAACGAGAATATGAAAATCTAACGTATTCGTTGCTTATGGCTAATAAGTATAATTATCCTCCAGCCTATTGTGCAGTATTCGACTACTTAATAATTGCATCTGAATTATATGGCAATAGTATTGATGAAAAAACAAAAGCAATGGCTCTTGAATATCTTATGAAAGCGGCTGAGTTAAATAATATGTCTGCTTTTTCGAGGCTCGGTGGTTTATATAAAGAAGGAAAAATTGTTTGTAAAGATAGTATTAAGAGTGAGTATTATTTTCAGAAATGTTGGAAATAGAATATGTAAAATAAAAACCAATATGAAACAAACATTGTATTTTGGCTGTCTTATTGCATTTATTGCACTTTTTTCGTGCAAACAAAAACCCGCTTATGTCATTACAATTAATGACCATCTCCATCCTATAGAAGAACTTAAAGGACTTGTATTAGAAAAAGGAGATACTGCTGCTTATGACGAACTTATAGTTGCTTATATGACCGAAGAACCTGAATATGAAAATCTTATATATTCGATGATTATGGCTAATAAGTACAACTATCCTCCAGCCTATTTTGAGGTGTATTCTT
>JAITXR010000218.1 GCA_031284665.1 Paludibacter sp. | reverse complement strand
AAAAATCATTACTTATTGCTATTGCATATAAAATGTATAATAGTATTTTTGCAAATTAATTTATTAGCAATGACAAACATATACCTTTCAGATATTCCGACTGCTGCCGAAGTGGTTATTGTAAAAGTGCTGGGACACGGTGCTTTTCGCAAGCGCATTACCGAAATGGGCTTTGTAAAAGGGAAAATTGTGCGCGTAATAAAAAATGCGCCCTTACTCGACCCTGTGGAATATTCCATTATGGGCTACAATGTTTCGTTGCGCAGGAGCGAAGCCGAAATGATAGAAGTGCTGCCGATAGAAGATGCAAGTATATTTACAAATTCTGAATTTCAGGGAGTTATCGACGAGGAAAGTCTGAAAATTTCGGCAGTCGAAAAAAGTAAAACCATAAATGTGGCTCTTGTGGGAAATCCTAACAGCGGAAAAACTACACTTTTTAACTTCGCAAGCGGGTCGCACGAGCGAGTGGGGAATTACAGCGGTGTAACTGTTGATGCCAAAGAGGCAACTCTGAAACGTAACGGATACACATTTCGGATTGTTGATTTGCCCGGAACTTACTCTATTACAGAATATTCGCCCGAAGAACTTTATGTGCGCTCGCATATTTCCGACAAAATGCCTGATATTATTATTAACGTGGTGGACGCATCAAATTTGGAGCGCAATCTATTCCTCACCACGCAACTTATTGATATGAATATTAAGGTGGTAATTGCTCTGAATATGTTCGACGAACTTGAAAAAAACGGCGCAAAATTCGATTATCGCGCTTTGGGCGAAATGGTTGGAATACCAATTATTCCTACAGTGGCATCAAAAGGGCGGGGAATTGAAGAACTTTTTACCAAAATAATTGATGTTTACGAAGAAAAAGACCCGACAGTACGGCATATTCATATTAATTATGGCGAAAGTATCGAAAATGCAATCCGAAATATTCAATCCGAAATATGGCGAAATCCGAAAATCGGCGACCGCTATTCGTCGCGTTATATTGCAATAAAACTGCTCGAAAACGACCGCACTACGCAAAAGGAACTGCAACATTTTGAGAATTTTAAAAACATCCAACTTGTTACACAACAAGAAATTAGCATTCTCGAAAAAGAATACGATGAGCGTTCCGAAACTATTATCACCGATGCAAAATACGGATTTATTGATGGGGCGTTAAAAGAAACTTATGTCGAAAAGCATATCGACCGCCGCAAAGCAAAACGAGAATTAGACGACTTGCTGACCCATCGTTTTTGGGGTTTCCCGATTTTTTTTCTCTTTATGTGGGTAATGTTTCAAACCACTTTCACTGTTGGCAAATACCCCAAAGATTGGATTGAAATGGCAGTAACTGCGTTGAGTAATTTTGTTCAACACATTATGCCTGTAGGTGCGCTGCGCGATTTGTTTGTAGATGGAATAATTGCCGGTGTGGGCGGCGTAATCGTGTTTTTGCCAAACATATTAATACTGTTTTTCTTTATTTCGCTAATGGAAGATACCGGATATATGGCTCGCGCATCGTTTATTATGGATAAATTAATGCACAAAATCGGACTTCACGGCAAATCGTTTATTCCGCTCGTAATGGGTTTTGGCTGTAATGTGCCGGCAATAATGGCTACACGAACGCTCGATAATAAAAAAGACCGCATCCTGACAATGCTTATCACGCCTTTTATGTCGTGCAGTGCGCGTTTGCCGGTGTATGTGCTTGTTGTGTCGGCAGTTTTTCCTTATAGTCAAGGGTTGGTTTTGCTTTCGATTTACGCTGTGGGGATAATGCTGGCAATAGTTACTGCGCTGATAATGAAACGAATAGCCTTTGCGAAAAAAGATGTTCCTTTTGTAATGGAACTTCCGCCATACCGCATTCCCACAATCCGAAACACAAGTTTGCATATGTGGCATAAAAGTCAGCAATACCTCAAAAAAATGGGTACAGTGATTTTTCTTGCCTCAATATTAATATGGGCTTTGGGTTATTTTCCGCGAAACGTTGAATATAGCAACGATTATGTTTCGGAAATTTCGGCAATTGAAAATAATACTCAATTAGATAACACGCAAAAATTGGAACAAACACAAACTATTGAGTTTGAACGCGAATCGGAGCGGCAATCGAAATCCTACATCGGACAAATGGGACACGCCATCGAGCCAATTATTTCGCCTCTGGGTTTCGATTGGAAAATGGGGGTAAGCATCCTCACAGGTTTGGCTGCAAAAGAAATTGTAGTTAGCACAATGGGAATTTTGTATCAAGCCGGTGGCGACGGTAACGAACATTCCGAAACTTTACAGACCAAAATAAAAGAGCAAATTCATCATTCGGGCAAACTCAAAGGGCAGGCGGTATTTTCGCCATTGGTGAGTTTTGGATTTATGATTTTTATTCTGATATATTTTCCGTGTATAGCCGCCATTGCCGCCATTAAAAAAGAGGCAGGGTGGGGATGGGCTATTTTTACGATGATATATACAACGGCTCTGGCGTGGATTATCGCCTTTGCGGTGTATCAAATAGGTAGTTTATTTTAACATACGACGATATGCAACAAATTTTAGTTTATATTATTATTTTTATAACAGCAATAATTTCTATAATTCTAATTATCAATAATTTACGAGAAAATAGTAATTGTTCCGAATCTTCGTGCAGTTCCTGCAAATTAAAAGAACAATGCCATAAAGAATAATTTTTTTGTTTGTAAGTTAGTGAAAAAGTAGTCTCGGCAAATATGTTTGGGCTATTTTTTTTATTTTCCACATTAATAATGCCGACTTCTCGAAAATTTATGATAAATTTGCAGGCAAATCACATTAATATTCTGCTTAAAAATCTCTATGAAACGAGTTGTAATTACCGGAATGGGAATTTATTCCTGCATAGGCAAAAATCTTGAAGAAGTAAAAATGTCGTTATACAACGGCAAATCGGGCATCGGCATCGACCCTGAACGAAAAATTTACGGTTATCGCTCTCCGTTGACCGGAATAGTGGAACGACCTGTATTAAAAGGCGTTTTGGACAGACGTTTGCGCGTAGGCTTACCCGAACAGGGCGAATATGCTTATATGGCAACCGTAGAGGCGTTGCGCAATGCAATGATTGATGATATGTATTTGGAAAACAACGAAATAGGTGTTTTTTACGGCAACGATTCCTCCGCCAAAGCAGTGATAGAGGCAAACAACATTGCGCAAGAAAAAAAGGACACCACGCTGATTGGCTCAGGAGCAATTTTCCAATCGATGAACTCAACGGTAACAATGAATCTTTCCACCATTTTCAAACTTCGCGGCATAAATATGACAATTTCGGCTGCTTGTGCAAGTGGCTCGCATTCAATAGGTTTAGGCTATTTTTTTATTAAACACGCTTTGCAGGATATGGTGCTTTGCGGAGGCGCACAGGAAACAAATTTTTACTCGATGGGTAGTTTTGATGCTTTAAGTGCTTTCTCAATCCGCACTGATGAGCCTGCAAAAGCCAGCCGTCCTTTCGACCGCACTCGCGACGGCTTAATTCCGAGCGGTGGTGCGGCAAGTTTAATTCTCGAAGAATACGAACACGCCAAAGCGCGAGGCGCAAATATCATTGCCGAAGTGATTGGTTACGGCTTTTCGAGCAACGGTAAACAAATTTCCGAGCCAAGCCCCGAAGGCTGCATTGTGGCTATCAACAGAGCGTTAAACGATGCAGGCGTAGATGCCGCAAATATCGACTATGTGAACGCTCACGCCACTTCCACACCGCAAGGCGATGCTGCCGAAGCACAAGCGTTAGATAAGGTTTTTGCCTGCCATCGCACCCCGATAAGCAGCACGAAATCAATGACAGGACACGAATGTTGGATGGCTGGCGCAAGCGAAATAGTATATTCAATTCTAATGATGCAAAACAATTTTATTGCTCCAAATATTAACTTTGAGCAGCCCGACGAGTATTCAAAAAACCTGAACATTATCCCTCAAACTATCGAAAAAAATATAGACATTTTCCTCTCCAATTCTTTTGGGTTTGGTGGCACAAATAGTGCTTTGGTAGTGAAAAAAATTTTGGATTAATGGAGAATTTAATTGTAATATAGCAACAGCAAACGGTATAACGGCGTAAAAAATTATATCTTTGCAATCATAAAAATAGACACAAATTTAGGCGTATATTGGTGTCTAAAAATAAAGAAAAGCAAAATCAATTTGTAAATCAATAATACTAAAAAATCACCACATTATAAAAAAATATCTAAAAGATGCACGATAATTAAAAATGATTATTTAACTTTGCATTTGCTAATTAGCAATAAAT
>JAITXR010000122.1 GCA_031284665.1 Paludibacter sp. | reverse complement strand
AAAGTAATTACCGAAAACGCCAATGAGGCAGTGATTTACACTCAATCGGAAGATGTGCTTACAGGCAAAATTATGCTCGAAAAAATTACGTGGTAAAAAGCAATTTTATGAAACAAATTCTAAAAACATCGGCACTTTTTGTAATGTTATTTGCGGCAAATACAGGTACTTTGCAGTTGCGTTAACAACGCAAGGGCATTTATAAACTTACTTGGGAAAATGAAAATAATTAAAATAACAGAAATATGAAAAAACTAATTACTTTTTTTGCGCTACTTACGTTTTTTGTGGCGATGGCGCAGGCAAACGAAAAAATCGACAATTTCACTTATCTGCAATCGCAAGGCGCAATACCTGCCCGCTTGCTCGAAAGTCTAAATTCTGACGACGACGAGGCAAAAGTTGTGCAAAGTTTGGTGAAAAACGGCAGATTGATTTATGGCACAGAATTAAACAGTTATGTGGAAACTGTGGCTGCAAATTTGCTCGAAAAAAATCAAGATTTGTTTAAAAAACTTAGTTTTTATATCGTAAAATCGCCGTCAGTCAATGCAATGATTTCAAATAAAGGCATTGTGTTAGTAAATTTGGGAATGTTGGCGCAAATTACCAACGAGAGCGAACTCGCTTTTATACTTGGGCACGAAATCAGTCATTTTGTGGAAAATGAAGGTAAAAAGAAAAAAAGCACAAAAATTGTGTCGCTCAATTCATATTTAAGTTATCGTCAAAATTCGCGCGAGGACGAACTCGAAGCCGACAAACAGTCGTTGGAACGATACTTTAACGCCTCGCCATACTCGCTTCAAGCCATCGAAAACGTATTTGATGTAATGCGCTACGGATATTTGCCTTTCGACGAAATTCCATTTACCCGAGCCGAAGTTGAGCAGCCGTTTTATCAATATCCCGACAATTATTTTTTGGCAAATGTAAAGCAAATTCGCTCTCGTGCCGACTATGTTGATACGCTTAGCACACATCCAAATTTGCAAAAACGCCAGCAAAATCTCGACCGATTTATTGAGCGAAATACCGATTCTGGCAGCGAATTTGTACAAAGTAAAGAAACATTTTTGTACGTCAGAGATTTGGCACGATTGGAATGTATAAATTTTTACCTCACTTGGCACGACTACGGCAGCGCACTTGCTAATATCTTGGCACTCAGGCATTATTTGCCCAATAATCGTTTTCTCGAAATTGCCGAAGCAGCGGCTTATTACGGTTTTCACAAACATAAAAACGATGGCAACATCAAAGATGTAGTAGAGCCGTACAAAGAAATTGAAGGCGAAAAACAGCAAATTTGTTATTTCCTAAGCAAAATTAATAAAAAAGAGGCTAACACGCTGGCTGTCAGAAAATTGACAAGCATTATAAAAAAATATCCCGACAGTAATTTTCTGCGTCGAATGGCTGCGGACGCTATGTACGATTTGACAAAAGAAAATAATTTGAATTTGGAGGATTTTTCCGATTTTGCGCAGGGGCTCAACGCCGATTCGATAAAAGCCACACTGCAAATTAACGATACTGCAAAAATTGACGAAAAGAAGGATAAATATAGTCGCATAAGAGTAAAAAAAGGCACAAAACAGTTGGTTTTGCCGAACGAAAAATTTAAAACGCTCAACTATATGTTGGTTGATATTAAGCAAGATTCAATTTTCCAGTCGCTATACGACAATGCTTTGGCTGAAATCGAGGACGAAGAGGCACTTGCCATTGTGTCTTTCGAAAAACCGGTGATACAAGCCAATGACCGAGTGCTTGTCTGGATGCCGCAATATGCAAAATACAAGCCCAAAACACAGACCACTACTTACCCAAAAGTCGGTAACGCCACGTTGAAAAGTGCCATAAAAAGCAGTACAAAATCGCTACATATAGCGGCAGATGTTTTTACCGAAGATAAATTGAAAAGCCGTGACACAGAGGAGTTTAATCGTATATCACTTGTTGGACAATGGCGAACTGAATGGCGACAAATTTCGTTTCGACGAATGCAAATGTATATGCAGCCTGCTTTACAAACAGGATTTGCCACATCCGATTACCGTTTTATAAATTTAGTGAACGAAGGTGGCGAAAGAGGAGGCTCGGCAGGTTACAAATGGTCGATTTTGTATCGCGCGCCGCTTTGTTGGGTAACACTTCCTTTCGATTTATTGATTGTAGCCATTCCAAAGATGGATAAAACGCTGTATTTCAGTCTGTACGACATCGAAAAGGGCGAAATGATAGTTTCTAAAAAATACGAACAATCCGAAATAGATGCAGATGCTTATCTCAATCAGGCACTTTACAATTATTATTATACGCTGAAAAACGGACGGAAAATTACAGGGAAATGAAAAAATTAACAATACTTATACTTTTCGCCACATTTGGACTTTCATTATTTTCGCAAGTTGGATATATGGGCAAACGTTTTTTGGTCAATGCCGATGTGCGTGTAACTCCATCGTGGTTGCGCCCCAATGCTTCGGGCGAAAAGGGCTACACTAAATTCGACTATTTTTTGGAGCCGGGGATTGAATTTATTGTAAATAACAGGTCTTCGGTCGGTGCTACTTATCTCAATACCAAAGGGATGTTCCCTGTGTGGCTTGATGTGAATGCCACTGCCAATCTCAACCCCGGTAATTTGGAAGTGAATTATTATAAGAGAATTTCGGATAACACATTCAACAGCAATGGAATAGGTTTATTTTACAAACACTATTTATGGGATAGTCCAAATGCACCTATGGGCGATTATGTAAAGTTTGAAGTTGATTATTTTATGTACAATTACACTGTAAATCAAGTGAATTTTGAATATTTCTGGTCAAATTCTCCCAGCGACATTAAGCAATATCCCTTATATCACAAAGAGCAAGATAAATCTTCGTTATTAGGTGCAAAAATTGAATTTGGGCACGATTTTTTGTTTGCTAACAGTATTCGGCTTTCGGTGGGAATGTCGTTTGGGCTTACTTTTGGCGGTTTTGCAAGCAATTATTTCAAAACAGATTTCAAACCAATTAGCGAATTTGCCGACTCAGGTTCAAGCACACCCTATCTTTTGTATTGGCAAGGCGATGATATTAAATATCGCAAAGCCTCCGAATTTGTTAACGGACAAATGCTGAGTATGTATTGGTTTGGATTGAAAATGGGAATCGGATTTTTGGCATTTTAAACTATAAATACATAAAACCACAACCCGCAGGAATAAAACAAAACAAATGTTCGTGGAGTTTGTGCGATTTGTTGTAAAAAAAATAAACAGATGAAAAAAATATTAATTGCTTTTTTGCTTGTGCTTTTCACTTTGCCTACTTTTGCACAAGTTGGGTATTTGGGCAAACGTGTGGTTATAAATGCCGATGCTAACTTTGCTCCTGTTTTATTGTCAACAAGTATGTTGAGCGACGGTTTTAGAGTTGGCTATATGCTCAATCCAAATATTGAGTTTATTCTTGGCGAGCATTTTAGTTTGGGCGCAGGTTATTTGTTTACCAATGGAGCCGAAAGTTATTCTTCGTACGATGATAACGATAATTATGTAACTGTTGCCAATAATTATTTTGCGCACGGAGCAGGTTTGTCGGCAAAATTTTATTTAAAAGACGAACATGCACCGTTTGGTACTTTTTTGAAATTGGAAGGCAACTATCTGGTGGCAAAATATATGGATAATTCTCTCCCATTTGCAGGCGGAAGAATTGAGTATGGTAAAGATTATCTTTTTTTCAACTGTTTACGCTTGTCGTCGGGTGTTTCGGTAGGTTTGATGAGACCCATCGCACACAATTCAGATGATATTGACAGTGATATAATTTCACGCTTTTTCTTCGATTATTTGGTGTCTTTTCGCATTGGAGTTGGATTTTT
>JAITXR010000091.1 GCA_031284665.1 Paludibacter sp. | reverse complement strand
CAGGGTTATAACTATTTAATAAAATTGTCCGAAGGTACAACGCAACTACCTGTTAACGAAATGGTTAAGGGAGAAAAGCACCAGACAGTTTCGGTTGTGGCGGACGGAATAGATGGCGCAACGCTAATTACCGTTACCGCGCAGGACGGCACGACGACAAGCACATATACACTCAATTTCCTTGTAAAACTTTCTGCAAATGCGCTGCTTAATGCGATTTTGGTAGATGGCGCTTTGATTAACGATTTTGATAGTAACGATTTTGATTATACCTTCGTTTTGCCTTATGGCACAAGCGAATTGCCACAAATTGACTATGAAAAGGGACACCCTAATCAAACTATTGTAATTTCGGGAAATGGCGTTAATGGCAATTATACGATACAGGTAACTTCGGAAGACGGCTCGCAGACAAACACTTACGTCATTAGATTTAGTGTTGCATTGTCGCCAAACGCACTTTTGAGCAGCATTTTGTCGAATGAAGTGGAAGTTACGGGCTTTATCCCCGAAATGTTTGAATATCAAGTCGCTGTGATTTACGGCTCAAGCGAAGTCCCAACAATTACCTGGACAAAAGGCGATAAAAACCAACTCGTTGTGCCGACTTATGCCGCCACTTTGAACGATACAACTTTCCTGCGTGTAACCTCAGAAGACGGTTTGCATACTTCGACGTACAAAATTTATTTTGAATTAAGGAAATCGAATAATGCACTGCTCGCGGACATTATTATCGGTGGCGAAAGTCTGAAAGTAGAGGCAAACGGCTATATTACAGACACTTATTTTCTGCCCGAACAATCCGATTATAACATAATTCTACCTTATGGCACAACAGAACTGCCGACAATTGAATGGATTGGGCAGGTTTCGGATTATTCTCATATTAGATTAAACGCAAGTCCGCTGGTTAATGGTGCTGCAATTGCAAGAATTGAACTGCTGGCACAGGACGGAATTACTGAAAATGAGTATGTTTTGAGTTTTACCGTTGCAAAATCGTCGAATACAACATTGCTTGATATTTTGATTGATGGTGTTTCGCTTGAAAATTTCCGCTCTGACTCTTTGGAATATACTATATATTATCCCGTTGGCACTTCCGAAGACCAATTGCTGACCGCAGACGATTTCGCATATCTGAAAGCAGAGCCGTCGCAGGAAGTTTCGGTATCGGAAGGCGATAATCACGTTATTATTATTACCGTAAAAGCCGAAGATGGAAGTTCGTCGTCATATATTATTAAACAGATAATTCGGCAGTCGGACAATGCTTTACTCGCTGATATTCTGGTAGATAATGTATCGCTAAAAGGTTTCAAACCAGAGATTTTCAAATACACATACAAGTTGCCTTATGGCACAAAAATAGTACCTGAACTAACTTACGTAAAATCGGAAGAGGGGCAGATTGTCGATATTTCATACGGTTTTGTTGACGAAACTTCATATATTTACGTTTCGGCGATTGATGGCACGGAAAAGATATACGAGATTTTCTTTGAAGTTTCAACCGACAATCCGGGCGATACTCCAACGGCAGACGATGTTTGTTTCAGTCCTTATGGTGAGGGCGTTTGGAAAGCGTCGTCAAAACGCAACAACGTCAGCGTTGTGATTTACGACGCATCAGGGCGAATGATTTACAAAGCCAAAGTGCCTGCTTCCGACCATAATGATATTTGCCGCAGCGATGTTGGTGCGAAATTCCAATTTGCAAAGAAGGGACAAGTCTATTTCTATTGTTTCTATTACAATAATGCCAAACGAATTGGGATAAACGGTAATGGTAAGTTTTTGTATTGAATGGGATAATTGATAATTGATAATTGACAATGGATTAAGTGGTATTTTGCATTTTACATTTTACATTTTACATTACTTATATAATAAGGTAGGGGTAGAAAATTTTCTGCTCCTATTTTGTTAATTTTTGAGTAATAATTAATAACATAAAAAAAACGGTTTTTATAAATAAATATCAGCAAAAAAAACTAAATTTGCACTTTAAAAATTCTAAACAAATCAACAATGAATAAAATTCTTGAAAAAGAACATTTCTCCGAAAATGTGGTAAAACTTGTAGTAGAAGCACCGCTTATTGCTCGCGCGCGTAAAGCCGGTCATTTTGTTATTGTGCGAGTTGGCGAAAAAGGTGAGCGCATTCCGCTAACCATCGCCTCGTCGGATATTGCGAAAGGCACAATTACTCTTGTAATTCAAAAAATTGGAGTGTCGTCAACAAAATTATGCGAACTCGAAGTAGGCGACAGCATAACTGATTTAGTAGGTCCGCTTGGACGCGCTACACATATCGAAAATTTCGGTACGGTGATTTGCGCTTGCGGTGGAGTGGGTACTGCGCCAATGTTGCCGATAGTCGAAGCGTTAAAACGAGCCGGTAATAAAGTTATTACAGTTTTGGCTGCCCGCAGCAAAGAATTGATTATTCTCGAAGAACAAATACGCCAATTTTCGGACGAAGTGGTGATAATGACCGACGACGGCTCGTATGGCACAAAAGGTTTGGTAACAACCGGCGTGGAAACTGTAATAAATCGCGAAAAAGTTGATTTGTGTGTTACGATAGGTCCGGCAATTATGATGAAATTTGTAAGTTTGCTTACCAAAAAATACGAACTTCCAACCCTTGCATCGCTAAATACAATAATGGTAGATGGAACAGGAATGTGTGGTGCTTGCCGAATAAGTATAGGTGGAAAAATTAAATTTGTGTGTGTTGACGGACCCGAATTTGATGCCCATCAAGTAGATTTCGACGAAATGCTCCTCCGCCTTAATTCATACAAAGACCAAGAACGCGAGGCGTTTGAGAAGTATAAAGAGGGAGTGTGAAAA
>JAITXR010000396.1 GCA_031284665.1 Paludibacter sp. | reverse complement strand
CTTCTCCGTTGTCGTTCAGGTTTGTAACTTCAATCACTTTCCCACCGCGACCGCCTTTGGCATACATACCCCAACCTTCGGCTCCGGGGAAAGCAGGAAGAAGATTAGTTTGCGCATTTGCTTGAAAATCAATAAAAAGCAAACACAAAATCAAATAAAAACAAGTTTTTTTCATAAGGATAAAAGTTTTTCAGGTTAAATCAATAGATAATAAAAATACAAATATAGATTTTTTCTCGTTTAATTTTCGATTTTTTTTAGTTTTTCTAACGTTAACTTCACTTACTTTGTGGCTGTAAAACTAATGGTACTTTAAAACTCTAACCGTATTTTAAACTTTATGATAGTTTGTTATGTCTCACATTCATTCTTGTAAAATCAAAATTATTGCATTTGTAATTTTAATCTGTATTTTAAATAAAAAACATTTATGAAAAACACTAAACTTATTTCTTGTTTTATTGCATTAACCATTTCATTATCAGTATTTTCGCAGGATTATTCAGCCGAATATACCCGCGTACTGACCGAGCGTTCCGCAAAAATAGTAAGCACGCTTGGAATTGATAATCAAAAAATTGCCGACCGCGTAACTAATATTTTAGTTGAACAATACCGAAATATTGGCTACATTCACGACAGTCTTCCTGCCGATGTGCGTCAACAAAAACTTTATGCTCTCCACGCCGAATTTATCGGTAAACTGACTGCCGAAATATCGCAAGACCAAATCGAAAAAATTAAGGATGGAATGACTTATGGCGTTCTGAAAGTAACATACGACTCGTATTGCGATATGATTCCAAGTCTGAAAGATGACGAAAAACGTCAGTTGATTGCTTGGCTTGCTGAGGCGCGTGAATTGGCAATGGATGCGCCGTCGTCGAATAAAAAACACGAAGTTTTTGGTAAATATAAAGGCAGATTTAATAATTATTTGTCGCAACGAGGTTACGACAGCACAAAAGAACGTCAAAATTGGGAAGAACGTCAAAAAAATTCAAAGCAGGAGAAAGCGAAAAGTTTGAATGATTTTGAACGCAAAGCGACAGAAATGTTACAGCCGCTCAATTTGACCGACCAAGCCAAGCAACAACGCCTTGTTAAAGCAATTTCAGAACATTTGCAAACTGTGCGCGATTGGCATAATGCTCATCCCCATTCTGTTGTGCCTGAGGGAATTAACCCAAGAACAGGCGATGCGCTTTCGAAAGTTGACCGCCAAATAATTGTTGATGCAACTCTGCCAAAAGATGTTCACCAAAAATTAATGACTACTTTGCGAAACGAACTTTCGGAAGAACAAATTGAGGTGATTTTAGACAAATATACTATTGGAAAAGTTGATTTTACGATGAAAGCCTATCGCGAAATTATAAAAAAAATGACAAAAGAGGAAGAAACAACAATTCTAAACTACCTCAAACAAGCGCGCGAACAAGCAATAGATTATAAAAATATGGATGAAATTTCGGCAATTTTCAAAATTTATAAAACTAAAATCGAACTTTATCTGTATCAAAACGGACGTAATTGGAAAAAAATTTACAAAGAATACGTCGATTCTAATAAAAAGAAATAATTATTGAGATTTTTCAAAAAAAGAGAGAAAATTCTACTTTTATCAAATTTCCCGCTTTCCCGTTATTGGGAAAGCGGTTTAATTATAATAAGTTTGAATAGTTTGAGCAATCAGGGAAAAGTTTAAGTTTACAAAAAAACATATATTTATTTAACATTATTATTATGACAGTTAAATCGTTTATATTCAATCCGTTTCAGGAAAATACCTATGTTGTTTTCGACGAAACATTGCAAGCCGCAGTAATTGATGCCGGCTGTTTGTCCGATTCCGAAAAAACGCAACTTCGCTCTTTTATCGAACAAAATAATTTAAGTATTCAGCAGGTAATTAACACTCACTTGCATCTCGACCATCAATTTGGAAACCGATTTCTATTTCAAACCTATAATATTGCTCCACAAGCAGGAATTGAAGATGAGTTTTTGCTGCAAAATATTGCTGCGCAAATGAGATATTTCGGCTTGCTGTGTAACGAAGAGGCACAAATGCTCGGCGCGTATATTGCCGATAATCAGATAATTAAATTTGGCAATTCGGAACTGAAAGCCATTCACGTTCCCGGACATTCGCCCGGCAGTATGGCTTTTTATTCAGCAAAGGATGGTATTTTGTTTTCGGGCGACGTGCTTTTTAATGGCTCGATTGGGCGTAGCGACTTGCAAAAAGGAGATTTTGCAACTCTTATCAACTCAATTAAGCAACGATTGTTATGCTTACCCGACTCTACTTTGGTTTATTGCGGACACGGGCGCAACACTACGATTGGAGAGGAAAAAAGGAGTAATTCGTTTTTATTGGCAAACTGAAAATTAAGATTTCAAAAAATCCAAAATTGCTGTTTCGGCTTGATTTACAGTCTCTTGTAAATCATCGTTCACAATAATTTTATCAAATTTGTCGGCAAAACTTATTTCGAATTGTGCTTTATTTATCCTTAAATCAATCATTTCGGGCGAGTCGGTGCCTCTGTGTGTCAGGCGATTACGCAATTCGGCAATGCTTGGCGGCGAAATAAACAGTGCTAATGCGTTTTCGCCAAAACGCTTTTTGATATTAATACCGCCAACTACATCTACATCAAATATTATTGTGTTTCCTTTTGTCGAAATGCGCTCAATTTCGGATACGAGTGTGCCGTAATATAAATTTGTATATACTTCTTCGTATTCGATAAATTCTTGATTTTCAATCTTTTCCCGAAAAATATCCGGCGAAATGAAATAATAATCCACAGTGTCCTGCTCGTTGCTGCGTGGCGAACGACTTGTACACGAAATTGAAAACTCCAAATTAGGAATTTTTTTGAGCAAATGTCTGATAATCGTACTTTTGCCCGAGCCCGAAGGTGCTGAAAATATGATAAGTTTGCTTGACACGGAAGTTAAAATTAAGAAGTTAGTTTATAGTTTGTAGTTCGAAAGTTCATAAAGTAGAGACAAGGTATGCCTTGTCTGCCCCTAAAGTTTATAAAGTTATAAATTTAATATGTGTTTCAAATGTGTGCATTATAATTAAATCATAGTTCAGATAGAAAAATTAACTTTCCAACAATTCTTTTGCATTTTGCAGCGAGGCGATTGTAACATCCTTCCCACTAATCATTTGCGCTATTTCCTTTATTCTTTCTTCGTGTGTAAGTCGTTGAATAAAAGTTTGAGTTTGCTCGCCCGAATCGTCTTTATAAACTATGAATTGACTTGAACTTTTTGCCGTAATTTGCGGTAAGTGAGTAATTGCTATAACTTGCATCGATTTACTCATATTTTTCATTATTTCGCCCATTCTTTTTGCTGTTTCGCCTGAAATGCCGGTATCAATTTCGTCGAAAATAATTGTTGCCAGCGATGCGTTTCCTGCCGTTAATGCTTTGATTGCAAGCATTATACGCGATATTTCTCCACCCGATGCTACTGAATTAACTGCTTGTAATTCGCGATTTTTGTTTGCCGAAAACATAAATGTTATTTCGTCTTTCCCAATTGCGGTAAAATCGGGGAGTTCGGCTATATTAATTTTGAATTGTATATTTGGGATGCCGAGTTGCACAAGAGTTTCGATTATCGATTTTTCGATGTTTGCAAAAACTGCTTTGCGACTTTCGCTGAGTTTGCGGCATTGAGTTTCTAACTCGGCGTAAATGCTTGAAATTTTGGTCTTTAGTTCCGAAATTTTATCGTCAAAAAATTCAATTTGTTGTAATTGTTGCTCAAAATTTTGTTTTATCGCGAGCAGTTCCTCAATAGTTTCGACTCTGTATTTTTTTTGTAATGCGTAAATTTCGCTCAAGCGATTGTTTACAATTTCTAATCTTTCGGGGTTAAACTCAATGCGGTCGGAGTATGCGCTAATGTCGGCTGCAATATCTTTGAGTTCGATTTGAGTTTCCAACAACCTTTCGTGCCAATTTTGAGTTGCAGGTAAATAGTTTTTAACTTTTGAAATTGCCGCAATTGCTTGATAAAGTGTTGGCAGTACACTATGTTCGCTATCTATAAGCGATTGAGTATTAGTAAGTTCTAATTTTATTTCTTCCGCGTGTTGGAGTTCGGTTTGTTCGCTTTCCAATTCTGCTTGTTCGCCATCGCTAAGTTTTGCGGTGTTCAACTGATTTACTTGAAAGCGGATAAAATCCAATTCGTCGGCTGACTTTTTGGCTGTAATTTCTAATTCTTTAAGTTCTAACTTTAATTTTTGCCATAAATTGAAAGTATCTGAATAAAGTTGTAATGTTTTTTCGTTTCGAGCAATGGAATCCACAACTTTAAGTTGGTAAAATCGGTCGCCGAGTAACAGATTATCGTGCTGAGAATGAATATCAATTAGAGCGAGTGAAATTTCGCGCAAAGTGTTGACAGCCACGGGAGTATCGTTCACAAATGTCCGCGATTTTCCGCTGTTTGTAAGTTCGCGGCGAACTGTACAAAGCAATTCGTTACTGTCTAAATCGTTATCCTTTAATATCTTACTGATGTTGTTGATTTTTGATATATCAAATTCAGCCTCAATAATACATTTTTCCGAATCGTTTTTAATAAATTTATTATCCACTCTCTGCCCCAAAATAAGCGATAATGCGCCAATAATTATCGATTTTCCGGCTCCGGTTTCTCCTGTAATAGAGGTAAAGCCATCGTCGAAATCAATTTTAAGTTCCGAAATCAGAGCATAATTGCGAATATATAAAGATTTGAGCATAATTATTTTACTTTGGTTTTTGAATACTGCGGTAACGGTCGCTGGCAGTGGGATTTACGTCAGATAGAATTTCGACGGCATCTTTTTTCTCTTTGTCCGTGCCTTGCGAAAAAATATTTATCAGTTCGTCGCTTTTAGCATCCAAAAACGACGAAATTACTATTGCCGAAGGGCGTGCACGATTAGCATCTCTTAACAGCGGAAGTCCGGCGGCGATTCTGGCTCTGCCATTTGCCACATTATCGGTCATTTCGTCTAAGCCAAGTCGGTGATATTCATAGAAATAATTGCGATATTTCTTAAATGCCTCATCCATCAAATTATTGATAAGTGCGTATCTATTTCGTGTACTTTCGAAGGCTTTCCAACCCGAAAATTCGGCTGATTGTGCTAAATTTACTATCTGCTCGGCTTGCTCAAAAAACGGCGTACCACCCAGCCGCGAATACGAATCCATATCATAACCTATAATAATGTAAACGTAAAACATCATAATCGCCGTGAGATTTGAACTGATTGTGTTTTCGTTCATTTCCAACTGGTCGTTTTCGCGGTAATCAAAAGTTAAATTATTGTCGCGAAAATTGAGTAATGTGCTGGTGTACGAAGAGTTATACACCGGTCGGCGCGATTGTATCATAATTTCGCCGCTGAAAACATTATCTTCCACCTTTTTGATAATAATATTCATATTACAATCAATTCGTTCAGCATTGGCATAATTCAAAGTAGTCCAACGCCGATTGTTCACAAAATTGGATAACGATTGCTGTAATGTGTTGAAAACCGAACGGTTAGTTCCTTGGACTTGGTCGGAATTAATCAGTACATTACAATTTAATTCCTGTGATGTTATCGAAAACACGGCAAGGCAACAAAAAAGTATGGTTAATATTTGTTTCATAATAAATTTATTTTAGCATAATTTATCCCGATTTTTCGGGACAGATAGCGCAGATAAAACGCAGATTTATGCAGATTATTTTTTAGTTCTAAACTTTTTGCTGTTTGAATTATTGCCATAATTTTACTATTTTTTTATTTCTAAAGCATTAGTCTTGTTAATCCATTTTTGAGGCGACATCCAACAGTGTGATTTGGCAGACTCAATATTAAACCACTCATCAATGTGGGGTTTAAAGTTTGGGTTGTTTAACTTTTCCCACAAACCAAGATATTCAATCGTGCTGTATGTGCAAGCCAAAGGCTGATAATCTGTGACGGATTTTCATTGTCGCGGTATTTGGCAATAATTATATCTTTTTTATTCATGTCAATTATCAATTTATGATTGGAAATACAAAAGTACAATTTTTATACTGAATATTATACGCTTAAATTATTGATTAGTGTATTTTTTGTCATTTTACAGCAACAATTCACAGCCAAACCGTGCTTTTGCAATAGTTTTAATAATTGGGTTAATTCCGTTTTCTTTTTTCCAACTTCAATATATTCTGCAATAATATCAACATTGAACAAAGATAATGCAGACATTTCAAACCTCAAATCTTCTTCCAAATTTTCGTTCATTACTTTGGCGGACTGTAATCCTAAGATTTTGAATGGTAACAATCATAAAATAAGCATATTTATTATCAACTATTGGTTGGCGAATGCCAATCGAAAAATAAATCTGCCGATACAGAAATATACTCAAAACGTCCGAAAATATTCTCAAACTGCTTTGCCCACTTGGTTGTAATGGGAACGAATGGCAAACGCTTTTGTTTTAACTTCCGCATTTACCTCTATCTTGCAAATATTTAATAATTCAAATTATAAAATTAATGACAACTCGAATTATAATAAATCTCTTCAATTACTTGTCGGGCATACTCCTTATTTATCAGCGACCGAACAGGCTTATTGCTTTTTGACTGAGCAGTGGCTTCCATTTGCTTTATATTTTCAACTATTTGTA
>JAITXR010000375.1 GCA_031284665.1 Paludibacter sp. | reverse complement strand
GTTGTTCCACCCAGATAAGCGTTACGGATACTTTCGATATTGCCGATAAAATCTACAATTGAGTTGTAACTGTATGGTGATTCGATATAATTAATATCGTCGTGCGACGACGGTTTACCGATTTTCATTGTTGCAACTTCGTCGGCAATATCAATGCAACCTTGAATAATATCCTCAGCGGCATCGGTAAAAGAATTGTAAGTGCTACCTGCTTTTCCTGCATTTTTCATATTGTCGCCATAATTTTTCCCATTACCAAAAGTAATACCGAGTTCAAATTCGTCGATAATTTCTTGTTTTTCAGGCGATACATTATCATATCCAGCCCAAGCCGCCTCAAGACGAATACATTGATTTCTCAAATCGCCGGCAACAGCAATGGCATAAATAAGTTCATCGGCAGGAATTTGCGCGGCAGATTTTGGCAATCCATCTGCAAACAAAACGTATTCAACTGCGTGAAATCCAAGTAATCCGGGTCCAAGTTTTTCTCCTGCCCAAGCAGCACCGTCATCAGCCGCCATACTTGCCAAGTGTGCGTTGTTAGTAAGTTCTGCCTTTAACTCTTCGCGGTCGAGAGGCCAGGTATCAATATGTGGGTCGATACCAAAATCGGCAGCAGCACCATAAAGAAAGGCTTCGCTTTGTTCCCAATATTTGCGCGATAAAATCCAAAGGTTGCAAGCGGCAATTACATTTTCGTCAGTTTTTGATGATTTCAAAGTTACCAACGCCTCTTCCAATTCAATAGCGTATGTTGCCATTGTTTCGTAAGTTGGGATAATAGTGTTGTCAATATACTTCGGCACAAGTTGTTCTAAAAGGATGAGATTTTCACTCTCTCCTATTTCCTCTTTTGGATTACACGAATAAAATCCAAAGGCTGTAAGTGATAAAACAATAAAAGAAAAAATAATTTTTTGCATAATGATTTATGTTTATGATTTGTTTAATAAATTTTTTATGCAAAAGTAGCACCATAAAATAACCCTCACAATCACAAATAAAAGGTAAAAAAATAATAAATACTAATGGAAAGTAATTACTTTTGGGTAATAAAACAATGATTATAAAAAAAATGGTTAATGATTAATGGTTAATTGTTAATAAAAAGACTACTGATTAAGTGATTAACATCCGAATTAGTAGTCTTTCCGTGCACCGTATAGCATTCACCCCGCATCGGCGAATAAATTAACATCCCATCGGTAACTTCCGGGTTTGAGGGTGATATGCAAATCGCGGTATTGCGGCACTCGGAATTGAACTACTCCCCTACTATGCTCATACTCAGGCAGAAGTGTATCGATTTCACATTCCGCAAGGCAGGCGTAGGCTGTAGAGCCACCTTCGATAAAAAGATGGTCGATAAATTGCCTTGCCAGCAGATTTTTACAAATTGTTGCAAATAATTTTTCAATTGTTGTTGCACTGCCAAAATGCTGTTCTCGCTGTTCGATTGCCACAAGCAGACGATTATTTTTCTTGATTTTCTCGGCAATTTCGTCAGTAAAAATCTGCATCTTTTCCTTATCGTTGAGCAATAATGCAATATCGGCGTGCGGAATTATTTGCTTGTAAAAATCTGTTGTATTTACCACAAAATCACGACTTTGACTACTGTAACTACCACAAAGCATCAACACTTTTTTATTGTATAATTGCGATTTAGACGTTTCTACTTGTTTTAGATTTTGAAAAATTGTGCGCAAATACGCTTCAAAAAACACAGAGCCTCCCACCGCCAAATCGTTTTTACTCAACAGATTAGCATTTGTGAAATAATCATCGTTCGATAGTAAATCGGGCAAAACTAATTTTTCACAAACACTGCTTGCACTATGACCGAAAGTAATTATCTCCCTCACATTCGACGTTCGGCGGCTCAAATTAAATTCATTGGCAAAAGGCGTATTTTCAATCTTTACACCGTTAATACAATAATCGCCGTTTGAAATTACGCGCCCTGTTTCGGGGTTTGCAGGAAGAATAAAAATTTTGTCCTTTGGAATTATTTGCGTAATTGCCTGAATTATAGATAATATATCACCACGAATAAGCGAATCTATTTTAACAAAAAGTTGAATATCCACTTGTTTGGCGATAAATTCCGAAATTGCACTTATTGCCGAATAATCAGCCGTAGTGCGGATGTTTGTAGCAATAATTAGCACCTCGTTTTTTTCAAAATCAGGCGTTTCATATTTAGCCGAAATGGCATATTTTATTTTTGCAGCGCGTTCAAATTCAAAATGCGGCTGCAAACCGTATCGCAAACATACGCCCGCTATTTCGGCAGCACCTGTTAAATCGTCGGCTAAAATTATCAGCATTATAATAATATTATTAATGTTTTACAATTCTTTTACACTCATTTCAACAAATTCAAAAAAACGTGAAACCTCTGACGAGGTTTTATTACACTGAGGCAATTTATTTCTATTGATATGGATGCCCGATGGGCAAAAATGCTAATCGCTTAACCGCACATTTGCGGAAAATGCCGGAGTGTTATCTCCTAATTTACCTTATAATACCAATGCTCATCAAACTTAGGTAACTTATTAAAATAATCACTTAACCTATCATTTGCAAAAACCGTATTCTTAACATAATAGCAACTATACTTAATTTTCTCTTCTTCGCTTTTGTATAATACAAACTCAATATAATTACCACTGCCGTGCAATTCGATATTTGTAGTATGCAAAATATCAGGTACTTTTATTTTATCATATTGGGCATACATAGTTTCTACTTCTTTAACATAAGAGTCGAAAACGGAATCTCTTGAGGACAATTTATATTTTCTTATTAGATACTCAACATCATCAGTTTTACAACGTGAAAAAAAGATTTTCTTCTCCTCCTCATTCGCCCCCTTTTTGAAAACGGGAAATACAAGATATACATTTTCAATAGTATCTTTAATTTGAATCAGAATGGGTATTCGATGAATTTTATTACTCTTGTTATCATATTCGGAGTATTCTCTAATTCCTAATATCTGAAAATTACAAAGACTATCAAAATTTGTATTTTTATTTAATTCATAAAACTCACGACAAAGTTGTTCCGGATTAATTTCGCTTTTTGGTGCATTACACGCCAAATAAAAAAGCACTACACTACTATAAATTATTATATTTACAGTACTTAGATGTCTAAAATTACGTTTTTTCATTATCTTGATTTCTAAAATTTAAAGATATTTCTAAACTGATAAATAAACTTGCCCAGAACAAATATCTATGTTCTAATCTCTTAATCCAAACTCCTCCCAAATCGTTTTACTTAAATCCATTTCATCGGTACAATTCACATCGTCGGGGTACAATGGTATTTTTGCGCCGTATTTCACAAACACAGGCATTTGGTCGAGCGGCGTTTCTACGTTTTTAAGCCATTGATTTCCCTTGTAAGATTGTCTTGTAAAAAAGTTAATCCACTCACCTTCAGGAAGATAAATATCGCGCACTCCGCCTGCCGTAAGTAATGGCGCAACTAATATATTTTCACCAAAATAATATTGGTCATCAATATGGCGACAAGTTTTATCGTCAGGATGATGCAGATATAACGCTCTGAGCAAAGGAAAACCGCTTTCGACCGATTTTTTACTTTGCTCTATAATATAAGGTATTAATTGATAACGAAGTTTCCACCAATAGCGGATAATATCCTGAATTTGAGGATAATACCAAGGCTCGCGCTTATGTGAGCCGTGATAACGAATGTGCGAAGAAAAAACTCCAAATTGAGTCCAGCGGACATAAAGTTCGGTGTCGAGTGGCGAGTTCATAAAATCGGGCAACGAGTGAAAGCCCGGCACATCGTGGCTCCAAAAGGCAAAACCCGACAACCCAAAATGTAATCCGCCTTTCAAACTACCTCCCAGCCCATCCCAACTCGAAGCCGCATCGCCACCCCAATGCAACGGAAAACGCTGACAGCCTGCCCAAGCGGCTCTTGCCCAAATTATACCTTCGCCGGTAACTTTTTGCGTAACGTCGTAAGCGGCTTTTTGATATAAAAGCGGGTATAAATTTTGAAGTTTTGCAGGCGACATCGAATGGTATTGAGCATCGGTATGAATATCTTCGCCAAAATCGGCTTTGATGCAAGCCACACCCATTTCGAGCAAATTTTGCAGCAAGCGTTTATACCATTCAGTAGCAGCAGGATATGTAAAATCAATAGTTCCTGCATAATCCTGAACGCTAAAATTGGATGCGCCCTGAATTTTTCGCTCAGTACGGCAAATATAATTATTTTCGACCGCTTCGCTGTATTGCTCGGCATTGTAGGCAATATACGGCAATTGCCATAAACTTATCCGAAAACCTTTATCTTTAAGATTTTTGATAAATTGTTCAGGATTTGGGAAACGCTTTTTGTTAAATTTCCATTCACAAAGCCAGTCGGTCTCAAACCAGCCTGTATCTAAATGAATTACATCGCAAGGAAAATCATCTCGACGCAAATGCTCGCAAATTTCATTTACCTCATCGGCAGCAAAATAAGTCATTCGGCTCATCCAAATTCCAAAACTCCACAGCGGAGGCATCGAAGGAAATCCGGTTAATTTCCTGTATTCCAACAAAATATCTTCGGGTTTATCGCCGCCTATCAAAAACAAATCGAGAATTGCCTCCTCCGCCAAAATCTGAACAGAACGAGTAGAATGGTCGGCAAACGAAAATTTTGAAAAGTAGGAAGTATGCAGAAAAAGCCCGTAATTTTCGGTCGATAAATAAAAAGGGATATTTTTGTAAGTTCGGCGATTGTTCACACCTTGCCCATCCTGATTGCGTAATTCTACGGTTTTACTGCTTAAATCCATTTTGGCAAAACGCTCGCCTGTACCCATAAAACACTCATCCTGCTTGGCTTTGAACGAACAAGTAATGCGATTTGGCTTTCCATCACGCTCCACCATTGCAAGCGCAAAAGCGTCGTGGCGAGTGGGCGAAAACATATCATAATCGCTTAATTTCACTTCATTTTTTCCATCAGGATAAAATGTCAAACGCAAAGTAGGTTGTGGCGCAGGCTGAAGGTCGCTCCAAAACTCAGTTGTTTGTGGCGTAAAATCAAAAATTGCTTTTGTTTTTCCGTTGCTGTCAATAATTTTCCAGAAAGTTTTGTCGGCAATTAGCGATAATTTATTAGGTTGCAACAAATTACATTCTATCATTTCGGAATTTTCGGGCATTTCGCCATCAAATACTGCCGACACACGCAAAACATTATTAGCATAAGCGCGGATTCGCAAAGTATATTCAACCGGCTGAACGGAAAAATCGGGGGTTATTTCATTAGAATTAATTTGTTTTTGAAAAGGAATTTTCACATAAATATCACCATTATTTTCGCTGAACGAAAGCGGTGGTAATGCACGCCATAAACGTTCATTGCCGTTAAGTGAAATGTCAAAATCAAGAAAATCAAAGAGTTGATAGTTAGTTTGATGCATTGTGTATTATTATTTTGACAAAAATAATAATTATTGTAGAAATTAAACAAGCATAATCAATATTTTTTTATTTGATTATCGGCAATCATCGCATTTGGGATATGTTTTTGTCGCGCAGTATGGGCTTGTTTCAATTAATTTCTGTCAGTCGCCTTTTTTTATTCATTTTTTTGTTATTTTTGTCGAATAATAATTAGAGTTGAAATAAAATAAAACATAAATACGTCGTTTGACTTTCTGGATTGCTACCATTGACTAAATAAACAATAATGTATTACGGCTTAAATCCCGTTAGGGATTATCGCTCGGTAGAAATAACGGATAACACATATTCCCAGCATTCCGTAGGAATGCTTCCTCCGTTCAAAGGGCGCATTCCTACGGAATGCAAGATAGGTGGGGGTGGGCGCATTTTCTACCGAGCGATACATTCCTACGGAATGTTAAACATACTAAATCAGGCATATCTCATTTGTTGTTGAAATACAAAATATTGATTAATCTATATAAACTCTAATATTTAACTACAGCAGGGTTTAAAACCCTGTTAGAGTTGGAACAAAACTAATTTTAAATATTTAATAAACTCTATATAATAAACTAAATTTATATGAAAAAAGACTCTCAAATTTTCTCGATTATCGAGCAAGAAAAGCAACGTCAGTTGCACGGTATTGAACTTATTGCATCCGAAAACTTTGTAAGTGAGCAAGTTATGCAGGCAATGGGTAGCGTTTTAACAAATAAATATGCCGAAGGTTACCCCACAAAACGCTATTATGGCGGCTGCGAAGTGGTGGATTTGAGCGAACAACTTGCCATCGACCGTCTAAAACAAATTTTTGATGCCGAATGGGCAAACGTGCAGCCACACTCAGGCGCACAGGCGAATATGGCAGTGTTTATGGCTTGCCTAAATCCGGGCGATAAGTTTCTCGGACTTAACCTTTCGCACGGAGGACATCTTTCGCACGGCTCACCTGTAAATTTTTCGGGACTGAACTATAAAGCGTTGGAATACAACGTAAAAGAAGACGATGGACGCGTTGATTACGAGCAACTTGAACAAATTGCTCACGCTGAACGTCCAAAATTGATTATCGGTGGTGCATCTGCATATTCGCGCGAATGGGATTATGCTCGTATTCGCAAAATTGCCGACCAAATCGGAGCAATTTTTATGGTAGATATGGCGCATCCGGCGGGATTAATTGCAGCAGGATTGCTCGAAAACCCTGTAAAACACGCACATATTGTTACTTCCACCACACATAAAACTTTAAGAGGTCCCAGAGGTGGAATTATACTTGTAGGCAAAGATTTTCCAAATCCTTGGGGCAAAACTACTCCAAAGGGCGAAGTGAAAATGATGTCTGCGCTACTCGATTCAGCCGTTTTCCCCGGCGTACAAGGGGGACCACTCGAACACGTAATTGCAGGAAAAGCAGTAAGTTTTTTTGAGGCATTACAACCCGAATATGTTGATTATCAAAAACAGGTAAAACTCAATGCGGCAACAATGGCAAACGCTTTTGTATCAGCAGGTTATAAAATAATTTCGGGCGGAACAGACAATCATTGTATGTTGGTAGATTTGCGCACTAAATTCCCCGATTTGACGGGTAAAACGGCAGAAAAAGCCCTCGTGGCAGCCGATATTACCACCAACAAAAATATGGTGCCTTTTGATAGTCGTTCGCCTTTTCAAACTTCAGGCTTGCGCTTTGGCACACCGGCAATTACCACTCGCGGACTGAAGGAATCGACAATGCCAACGGTTGTTGAATTGATTGATACTGTCCTCTCAAATGCTGAAAATGAATTGGTTATAAAATCCGTACGCGAAAAAGTAAACGCTTTAATGACGGATTTGCCTCTATTTGCTTGGTAAAAATAAGATAATAGATAAATAGAACATAGACAAATAGAACATAGACATATAGAACATAGACAAATAGAAAATAGAGAAAGATAGATAATTAGGGCAAAAGGTAAATTTATAATTTTGGAACTTTATAACTTTATTAACTACTCAAACCATTCAAACTTTATGAATATTACAATCAAGAAAACAGTATTTTTTGGGCTTATATTTTTATTTGCAAACGCAGCCTTTGGGCAAACTCAAAGCGAAAAAACAGCGTAAATCCTTTTAATATGTGTCATCTGCGTGCAAAAAAATAAAAATATGAATACCATAAATTTAGAGTTAAGAGAATGGCAATTTTCTGATATTCAATCGCTTGCTGAAAACGCCAATAATATCAAAGTTTGGAGTAATCTGCGAGATTATTTTCCGTATCCTTATTCGGAAGAAGACGGTAAACAGTTTATTCAAATGGTATTAGCGAAACCACAACCGGCAACAGATATGGCAATTGTCGTTAACGGAACAG